>NZ_JAHDIG010000118.1 GCF_020630935.1 Bernardetia sp. | reverse complement strand
TACCTACTACAGAAAATTCTTTTTCAAATTTAAAAAATACCAGGGATGAATTAAAAAAATACATACTGGTTAAACATAGAACAGAAATAGTCAACTTACTACCCAACGGAACAGCTGAGGAGCTAGCAGAAAAATTTGCTGAATGGTGGGTAGGACAAGAAAGAGATTTTACACATACTCCAAAACAAAGAATTTGGGTAAAAAACTCTTTACCTAAATGGGCAGAAATTGAAAAGCCTAAAAACGCCACATCTAACATCCGAAAAATAGTTCAACAAGCATGGAAGAAAGAACTTACAGAAAAAGAGACACAGCTTGTTTCTGAAAAAATTGCTAGTGGGATAGACAAAGAAGAACTCCTACAAATTTTATACTGGTCAAAATCTAATCTAGGACCAGAACAAAGAAAAAATATTTGGTTCGTGTTTGGTAAAAACTTCGAATCTATTCGTGAATGGTCAAAAGAAGCTGTAGCATGATTGAATTAAGAGAATATCAAAAACAAGCTATTGTGCAAACCAAAGAAGCTCTTGCACAATTTGATCGAGTATGTGCAGTAATGCCAACAGGAGCAGGTAAATCAACTGTCTTTTCAAGATTTGTTCAAATATGTATTCGCAATAAAAAACGAGTATTGTTTTTTGTTCATTCCAAAGAATTGGTAGAACAATTTGCACAATGTCTCATCATGCAATTTGATATTCCTTCAGGCATTATCATGTCAAAAATAAAACCTAAGCCTCACAGACTAGTTCAAGTGGCTAGTGTACAAACTTTGGTAAGAAGAGAACGCCCAGAAGCTGATGTAGTGATTATTGATGAGTGTCATCGCTCCAAAGCAAAAAGTTATGAAAAAATTATTAGTTGGTATCCTAAAGCAAAAATTATTGGTTTAACAGCTACTCCCTTCAGAGCAGATGGAAAACCACTAGGAGAAATTTATCAAAACATTGTCCATCCTGTAAAAATTAGAGAATTGATGGAAATGGGATACTTAGTTCCAACTAAAGTTTTTGTTCCTAAACAATCCGTGAATATGGAGGGAGTAAAAACCAAAGCAGGAGATTATGATATCGGAGAAATGGCAAATAGATTTTCTGATAATGGCGTAGTGGATGGAGTGGTAGAAAATTATTTAAAATTTGCCAAAGGCAAAAAGATGATAGTTTTCAATGTGAATGTAGAACATTCCAAATTGGTAAATAATAAATTCTTAGAAAATGGAATTCCTTCTGCTCATTTGGATGGAACAACAAGCAAAGCGATAAGAAGCCAAATCATTAATCAATTTAGAAATGACGAAATAAGAGTACTCAACAATGTAGCTCTTTTTACTGAGGGATTTGATGTTCCTGATACTGATGGAGTGATTCTTAATCGAGCCACAAAGAGTGAGGGATTATATGTCCAAATGGTAGGTAGAGGACTTCGTCTTGCTGAAGGAAAAACAGAATGTATTGTTCTAGATCATGGAGATAATACCATTCGCTTTGGATTTGTAGAAGATTATGATCAACGTCCTTTCAAACTTAATGAAAAGAAACAAGAAAGAGAAAGCAAACCTAGAAAATGCAAACAATGCAATCAAGGCATCATGAAGCATACTCATACTGATGAGGAAAAGATTTATTCTGCTTGTACGAGTTGTGGATTTGAAATGTCAAGAGAAAGAAAAAAGAAATTGAATCTAGGAGAAAGTGCAGAATTTGTTTTGTTGGAAAGAGATGCCATTGTTGTAGAAAAATTATACAAAGCTCCTTACTCAAAAGTAAAACAAGGAAAGATTCCTTTATCAGAGTTGAGACTTTATGAAAAGCTCAAAAAATACAAAAAAGGTTGGTCAGTTCATGCTGCAATAGATTCAGGACTAGTAGATGTAGATAAAGACAATCCTAATGCATTTAAGGAAGTCAATTTTATTTTAAGCATGGCAGAAAAACAAGCAGATACAGAAAGAATTTTAAAAGAAATCAATGAGCAATCATGACGATGGAGGAAATAGCCATATGGGGACAATCTAACGGAACACACCTTACAGGAAACTCAGGCAGGTATTATGTCAAGAATCCTTTTGGTGAGGGAAAAAGCTATGAATACAACATGTTTCCATCAAAGGCAGATTATATCAAAATTGTTCAAGGGGAGCCTGTTAGCAAAGAAGAAATGATGAAGGACATGAATACTTATCCTTACTACCATTTTGATGTAAAAACAGGAGAAGAAACTAAAACATACTATACCGATACGGAGGGAAAATTATTAGATGATCCATCAACGATGGAAGAAATGCTTGAAGTCCTTTACCAAATTCATGGTAGAGAAAATGTAAAATTCAAATTTAAAAAATGTATTACAACGAGTTTGTCAAGCTTGGTATAGATGCTCCTAATGTTACACAAGGGAAAAAGAAAGCAATTTGCCCTAAGTGTAATGGAGGTTCTAAAAATGAAAAGTCATTACGACTTTACTATGAAAGTGGTTATTACCAATGTCATAGAGCTACTTGTGGATGGAGAGGGTTTGCATCTAAGAAAAAAGAATATACTCGTCCTGAGTGGAAAAACAATACTACTCTTCCTTCAAGAACTGTAAAATGGTTTGAGGATAGAGGTATATCTCAAAAAACACTTAAATCAGCCAATGTTAGTGTTGATGAAAAAGGAAATATAGAATTCAATTATTTCAGAGGAACGGAGCTCATCAATGTAAAGACAAGATATGAGATTCAAGGAAACAAAACATTCAAACAAGTCGCAGGAGCAGAAAAAATAGTATACAATTATAACTCGCTTGAAGGAAAAAAGAAGTGCATTATTGTAGAAGGAGAAATTGATGTACTCAGTTGGATAGAAGCAGGAGTATCTAAAGAATATGGAATTATTAGTGTGGACCAAGGAGCAGGAGTAGTAGGTTCTAATTTAGGAGGAAAATTAGATTGTATTAAAACTTGTGCTATAGAGCTTGATGAAATAGACGAATTTTTTATTTGTACCGATAAAGATGCTCCTGGAGTATATCTCCAAACAGAACTAGCAAGACGATTGGGAGAATACCGCTGTTCAGTAATTGATCTACCCAAAGGAATAAAAGATTCTAACGAAGTATTACAACAAAAAGAATTTGATAAAAGTGCTAGGATACAAACTCTAAAATTACAGCTTAAAAATGCTAAGCCTGTTGATGTAGGAGGAATATATCGCCTTGATATAGATACTAAAGAAACAATGTTGAATCTCTACGATAATGGTAGAGAAAAAGGAAAATCAACACATTTCAAAAAGCTAGATACACATTTTACTTTTCTAAAAGGAGATGTTACTCTTTTTACAGGAATACCAGGCATGGGTAAGTCTCAATTTTTAAGACAGCTGATGGTTAATAAATCTTATTTCGATTCTTGGAAATGGGCATGTTTTGTTCCTGAAGATTTTCCAGCAGATTATTTCTTTGAAGATTTAGTACACATCTATACAGGACAGTCTTCAGACAAAGAAGCTAAAGACAGAGTTTCTAAAGAAGATTTTATATCAGCAATGGATTTTATATCTGATCATTTCTTTTTGATTTATTCAGATGCCAATCCTAAAACAAGTATGTCGTTACCTGATAACAAATGGATTAATGAGAGGATTCGATTTTTAAAACTCAAGCATGGCATCAATGCTTATGTAAAGGATCCTTGGAATAAAATCGCTCATAATTTTCAGTATAGAGAAGATCAATATTTAGCTAACGAGCTAACAGCTGAAGGATATTTTGCTAAACAATTTGATGCAGCAATTTATGTAGCACACCCAGTAGGTACTAAAATAATGAAAAACAAAGAGGGAGAATATAAAGTACCTGGTCCTTATGATATTTCAGGAGGATCTATGTGGCTCAATATGATGGATAATATTCTTACTGTTCATCGACCAAATAAAGTAGGATTACCCAACGATCGTACTGTAGAAATTCATGTTCAAAAAATACGAAAGAAAAAAGTAGTAGGAAAAGAAGGTGCAGTAGACTTCTTTTTTGATAAGTATAAAAGTAGGTATTACGAAGATCATAATTCTCATACCTACAATCCAATGGAAGACGAAGGAAAATCAATAAGCGATGACGAAGACCTCCCTTTCTAAACTAGTTCACAAACTTGATATAGTGCTATCAAGATATATCAGACAGCGAGATACTGAGTGTATTACTTGTGGTTCTACTTATGGATTACAATGCGGACACTTTATAGGAAGAACAGCCATGTCCACTCGCTTTGATGAAAGGAATTGTAATGCTCAATGTGGAGCATGTAATTCTAATGAACATGGAGATTTTGATGCTTATAAATATCGGATAGATGAAAAATGGGGAGAAGGTACAGCTGATGAATTAGTAAGGCTATCTAAGCAAATAAAAAAGTATGATGAATACGAATTACAAGAACTAATAAAAAAGTACAGATGAAAGAACAAATGACAGCAGAGGAATATAGAGAGTTCATCAAAAACAAAAGCTCTAAGAACAAATACAACGCAAAAAAAACGATGTATGAAGGAGTACTCTATGATTCTAGAAAAGAAGCATTCTATGCAGCAAAATTAGATTTAAGAATCAAAGCTGGAGAGATACAAAGTTGGGAAAGACAATACCCTATTGAGTTAGAAGCCTACGGAGCAAAGTCATGTACTTATAGAATTGATTTTAAAGTCATCCTTTCTGATGGTTCAATTGAGTATCACGAAGTCAAAGGAAAAGAAACTGCTCTATGGAAAGTAAAATGGAAAATGACTCAAGCATATATGGAAAAACACGAACCTGAAGCAACATTAGTTTTAATCAAATAAAAATAGCAAGATGAAAATTACACAATTAACAGGCATGATAAAAGCCGCACCAGGAATATTACTCTTTGTAATGATTGCATCATTTGTTCTCATGCTCATTATTGAGGTATTCTACAATGTAACAGCAATGACACCTCTTTTTCCTCAACTCGCATATGCGTATGTAGTAGGGGTTGGGTTTGCAGTAATTATCCAAGGAGCAAGACTAGGATTTGGACTCATAGGAATAGATGATTTCTCAAAAGGAAAATACGCACGTGGAACATTTGGTTTATTGTTCTCACTAGCTGTTACCATATTTGAAAGTTACTCATCTGCTCATATTGCATCATGGGAAGTATTTACCAACTTCTCAGATAGCATATTGCTACTTCTCAATTTTACCATATGGGTAGGCTTTGCATTAGAGTTAAGGTTAGCACTTAGTTTAGCAGGTAGCAGAATAGGAGAACAAGATGAGGAAAAAGATACTGATTGGGTAGCACCTGAGGAAAACACCGTGCAAATTACTCAGGTAGTACCCAAGATAAAAGAGAATGGTGTGGGAAAGTAACACCTCCTCTTGTGAAAACTCCCATCACAAAGAGGAGAAAACTACCCACTAAAAAAGGGAGCAATGGGAATAATAAAAGTAAACAAGTTACAGATGTGTACTTCGCACTTAAAAAAGAAAATGGGGAAGAACCATCTATTTCACAAGTAGCAAGGGTCAGGAGTATCAAGAAAAACAGTGAGTAAATATTTAAACGAAATCAAGACATGATACAATACATAAAACAAAAAATATCCAATTTCTTATTGAGGAAATTTATAGAAAACAAAGCTACTTATGTAGTGGGGAATATGGGAGTATTTTTTCCTCATAACTATGTGGAAAATCCACCTAAAAGAGAACCCTTTATTCTACTCAAATTTAAACACAAAGTAGAAAAGGAAAACTTGGGAAGTTCCGAAGGTAAAGAAGAAGTCATTATTGCTTCAATAAAAAAATATCATGGAACAATTGAATGGGTAGCAAAGGCACAACTATTCGGAGATGAATATTTTGTTGAGACATCTCAAGGCAATGCTTTTCAAATAGAAAAACTAGATGACTCAATGTTATGGGCACATATTCCTTATAGGGAGAAATACGAAAAAATCAAAGTCAGTAAATTTTTATCATTAAATCACAATCATCATGCAACACACACAAATACATCAAATACTCAACCCCAAGACTAAAGGAGTATCTAAAACAGATATGCTCTCAGAACTCAAACGAGAATTTGCACTAAGAAAAAAAGTATATCCTAAATGGATTCCTACTAAGATGCATCGCAAAGATGCTCTTACACAAATGCAACGCCTAAAAGCAACTATAGATTTATTAGAAGAACTTCTCTCCAAAGAACAAGGAGAACAAACACAATTATTCTTATGATACTAAAAGGAAAAGAAGCTGAAGAATACTTCGATAGAAATATTGATAAAACTCCAAGAGAAGCTACATCATTAGGATACTTCAAAGAAGGTGAACATTACATCGCTTTTGATGATACTAGTGGAGAACTTTTTACTGAGGCTCTTAAAACAGAGCAAGGAGCTTTGGATTGGTTGAATATGAATTATAAAAAAGAAAAAGTAGAACAACTAGCCATGATTGTAAAAATGATACTCCAACCAGTTGATCTATTCAAAGACAAAATAGATATGGACTTCCTCAATCAGTGTATTAAAGACATGAGTAATGATCTACAATCAGCTCAAAGTATTGGATTTGTAGTAGGTAAAAGAAGAGAAGATTTTGAAAAAGGAGAAGCAGAACTCAATGTATTAAAGGCATTGAAAAAACTAATTGAAGCAAGAATTGAACAAAGAAAAGTAGCAGAAAGAAAACTACAAAGAGACGCTAATTTAAACGATTTAAATAACCTAGTAAATATATTTTCATGAAAGACATACACACTTGGTTTGGGTTATCTTATGCTCAATATTTAACCATACCTAGAACAGCACTACAATCAA
>NZ_JAHDIG010000117.1 GCF_020630935.1 Bernardetia sp. | reverse complement strand
GAAATTGATAAATGCTATTCAAAAATAACCTTTTTGAGCCTTTTTTTATAAAAAAGTGTGCTAAAACAGAGTTAGAACTCTAAAAATCAACCAGTTAAATACCGAGTTCACGTTAAAACAAAAAATTAAACAAACTCTTACGATAAAAATAAGAATGCACAAAAATCAATTTCTAAAGTCGGAAAGAGTTGTGTAATTTTGTAAGTCAATACAAAAAGTAAAAATTAGAATGCTATAGGAATGTAATTTCCTTTAAAAAATAAACTATGTCAAATATTGTAGCCATCGTAGGACGACCAAATGTCGGAAAATCCACACTTTTTAATCGCTTAGTCGAAGAGCGTAAAGCCATTATGCACGATGAGAGTGGTGTTACTAGAGATAGGCACTATGGACAAGGGCAGTGGAACGGCAAATTTTTTACACTCATAGATACAGGTGGATACGTTGTCGGTTCTGATGATGTCTTTGAAAGGGCAATTCGTGAGCAAGTAGAAATTGCGATGGAAGAAGCAAGTGTAATTCTTTTTATGGTCGATACGCATACGGGTATAAATCCATTAGATGAAGAATTTGTAAAAGTGCTTCGTCGTTCAGATAAGCCTATTTATCTAGTTGCTAATAAGGTAGAATCTATGGAGCATAGAAACAATTCTGCCGAATTTTACAATTTAGGAATTGGAGAACTTTTCCCTGTATCTTCTCAAACAGGCTCTGGAACAGGCGATTTATTAGATGCAGTAGTTTCTAATTTTGAAGAAGAAGGAGAAGAAAACCCAAATGAAGGCTTACCAAAAATTGCTATTCTAGGTCGCCCAAATGTAGGTAAATCATCATTTTTGAATATTCTTTTAGGAGAAGAAAGAACTATTGTCTCTGATGTTTCTGGAACAACAAGAGATTCTATCGATACACACTACAAGGCTTATGGAAAAGAATTTATCTTGACCGATACGGCTGGAATGCGACGAAAATCTAAGGTGAAAGAAAATATTGAGTTTTATTCGGTGATGCGTTCCTTGAAGGCATTAGATGAGTGTGATGTGGCAGTCATTATGATTGACACGACACAAAAACTAGAATCACAAGACCTTACACTTATTCGTTTGGCAATAGAAAGACATAAAGGCGTTGTTTTGATTGCTAATAAATGGGATTTGGTAGAAAAAGATTCCAAAACAGCACACGAGTTTACCAACGATATGAAGGAAAGGCTAGGCATGGCTTCTTGGATTCCAATTATTTTTACTTCTATGCTTACCAAGCAACGTGTTTTCAAAAGTATCGAAACGGCGATTGACGTTTTTGAGGAAAGAAGCAAGCAAATTTCTACTTCAAAGCTCAATAATGTTTTGTTACCAGACATAAAAAGGACTCCACCACCTGTTCATCGTGGAAAAAATATAAATATCAAATATATTACTCAACTTAAAGGTTCTGCCCCTCTGTTTGCTTTCTTTACCAATTATCCAAAACACGTACACGAGTCGTATAAGCGATTTTTAGAGAATAAAATTCGTGAACATTTTGGTTTTGAGGGCGTACCTATCCGAATTATTTTTAAAGAAAAATAGATGTTGTTTTTATGAAAAAATGGATAATTTGGATTATATCTGCATCAATAATTGTTACTGCTTACTTTTTGGGTTCTCATTTTGAGTTTACACAAGAAAAAAGATTCGCCAAACACCGAATAGGCATTGAAAATCTCAATGAGCTAGAAAAACAAATCGTTGGGAGATGGTGGCTTTCTTATGATGGAGGTAGAACAGATTTTAAGTACCAAAAATATAGATATTTTATTCTTTCTGCTGATAGAAGGCATTGGAAAAAAAGCGAAAGTGGAGAGCGTCCCAACTATGCAGATTGGAAGATTAATCCAATAGATTCAATACTGACTTTTAGATATGATAAAAACAAAAATGATTCTGTAAGATACAAATTAACGTACGCAGATTCTACCAAAGTCTATTTAGAAAGGTTAAAGAAAAACGGAGACGCAGTTCATGTAGAATGGAAAAAATTTGATATTATCAAGTAAAAAGAACATAAACTTTCAACTCACTAAACCCAAACCCTAATGAGCCAAAACAATCATTACAACGACGGAACTCCCACAGAAGTATTAGACCGAAAAAATGCAGAAGCACTTTTAGGAGGAGGACAAAACCGAATAGATGCACAACATAAACGAGGCAAACTCACAGCGAGAGAGCGTATAGAATTACTTTTAGACGAAGGTTCTTTCGAAGAAATCGGACGTTTTGTAATGCACCGAACCAAAGATTTTGGTTTAGACAAACAACATTATTTGGGAGATAGTGTAGTTACAGGCTACGGAACGGTTAATGGTCGTTTGATTTATGTTTTTTCACAAGATTTTACTGTTTTTGGAGGTTCGCTTTCAGAAGCACACGCTGAAAAAGTCTGTAAACTAATGGACTTGGCAATGAAAAATGGTGCGCCTATCATTGGTTTGAACGATTCGGGAGGTGCTAGGATTCAAGAAGGAGTAGTTTCTTTGGCTGGTTATGCTGATATTTTTTATAGAAATACAAGAGCTTCTGGCGTAATTCCTCAACTCTCTGCCATTATGGGGCCTTGTGCTGGTGGTGCTGTATATTCTCCTGCTATCACAGACTTTATTATGATGGTGGAAAGCACGTCGTATATGTTTGTAACAGGACCAAACGTAGTCAAGACAGTAACTCACGAAGAAGTAACTGCCGAAGAACTCGGTGGAGCAAGTACACACAGTTCGAAAAGTGGTGTCGCTCACTTCTCTTGTGCCAATGAAGTGCAATGTATCGAAGAGCTTAAAAAACTTATCTCTTATATTCCTCAAAACTGTGAAGAAATAGCTCCAGTTTATCCTTACGAAGCAAAAGATGACGAACTTCGTCCAGTTTTAAATGATATTGTTCCTTTAGATGCTAACAAGCCTTATGATATGCGTGAGGTAATTGAAGGAATTATCGATGAAGATAGCTTTTTAGAAGTGCATAAAAATTATGCAGAGAATATTTTGGTAGGTTTTGGCAGAATTGGTGGGCGTAGCATCGGAATTGTAGGTAATCAACCTTCTAATTTAGCTGGATGTTTGGACATCAATGCTAGTAAAAAAGCAGCTCGTTTTGTTCGTTTCTGCGATTCTTTCAATATTCCTTTGCTTGTTTTGGTAGATGTACCAGGATTTTTACCAGGTACAGACCAAGAGTGGAATGGAGTAATTAACGATGGCGCAAAACTTCTCTATGCCTTTAGTGAGGCAACCGTTCCACGCATTACGGTCATTACACGCAAGGCGTATGGTGGTGCGTATGATGTGATGAACTCAAAACACATTGGTGCAGATATGAATTTTGCTTATCCAAATGCCGAAATCGCTGTAATGGGAGCAAAAGGAGCAGCCGAAATTATCTTTAAGAATGAAATCAAAGCAGCCGATAACCCAACCGAAAAACTCAAAGAAAAAGAAGATGAGTACAACCGAAAGTTTGCTAATCCGTACCGTGCAGCGCATAGAGGTTATATCGATGAGGTTATTTTACCAGAGCAGACACGCCAGAAATTACTTCGTGCATTCAAAATGTTAGAGAACAAAGTAGATTCTTTGCCAAGAAAAAAGCACGGAAATTTGCCTTTGTAGAATAAGTTTGTATAGATGCTTTACTTCTAAAAATTTATTAATTGTAAATGGATATTTTTGAAAAAGGAGATTATAAACCTATTCCTACATCCTTTAAGATGAAGGGTATAATGGCATTAGAAGAATTAACTAAGTTTCAGCAAGAGTTTGAGTCATATGATACAGACACAACAATAAATGAAATACAAGATTCTATTGTAGGAAACTACTTGGGATATGATCTTTTAAACTTTAACAAGCATGGATTTGATCCAAAAAGTTCAAAAACAGGTAAGTTTTTAGAAGTAAAGCAATGTAGCATATTTTCAAAAAGATTGGGTGGTACTTGGAATGATACAAACGAAGATAAGGCATTAGCTTTTAGTAACGAAATGCTTTTTACTGCTGTTGGTATTTGGAAAGGTGCAGCCGATTTACAATTTATTGTATATGGTCAACATGAAAAATTAGGACAATATCTTTTTGAAAGAGTTAAAGCTGTAGCAAATACAAGTACTCGTTCTACACAAAGTGTAGAAATTGGCAAAATGATTAAAGAATATAATTTCAAAGTTATTGTACCACCAGATAAGACGAAAGAGTTTGTGTACAAAATTTTGATAAACTATAAAAGAAGTATATCAAGTTATCTTTCTATTGATGACTTGTTAACTATTAGTGAAATATGAAAAACACCTTTCAGTTATATCATAAAAGCTCATATATATTAGAAGATATTGAAAACAACTCTATCGATGCTCTCATTACTGACCCTCCTTATGGTATTTCTTATCAAGGTAATTATTGGGATAAAGATTTGCCAGATAGGAAAGTTTGGGAGCAGGGTTTTGAAAAGCTCAAGAGTGGAAGTTTTGGTTTAGTCTTTAGTTCTATACGATTGATGCACCGACTAATGGTAGATTTGGAAGATAGTGGCTTTCTGATAAAAGATGTTTTGTTTTGGGCGTATCTCAATGGAATGCCAAAGAGTAGGAACGTAGGACTTTCAATAGATAAAGAATTAGGAGTGGAAAGTGAAAAAATTGGAGAATACAAATATGTACAAGGTTATAAAAAAGAGGGAGCAGAAAGTTATAAGGCTTCCAAAAAAGAAAAACTAGCTCCAAGTTCCGAGTTAGGAAAAAAATATGATGGAGCAGGGTTAGGAATCAAGCCATCTTATGAACCTATCATTTTGATTCAAAAGCCCTTAGAAAAAGGATTAAATGTAGCACAAAATATCATCAAATACGGAACAGGAGCATTGAATTTTGAAGAAACTAGAATTCCATATAAAGAAGGAGAAAGTAAAGTAGGACACAATCCACACGAAAAAGGAAGAGTTCCAGCTAATATTATTCGTACAGAACCCTTTGAGGATGGTTATGATAAATTTTTTTTAGTGCCAAAAGTGAGGCAGCATAAAGATGATTTTAATTTTCATCCTACCCTAAAGCCAGTAGAACTCATGCAACATTTAGTAAAACTCATTACTTTTGAAGGACAAACCGTCTTAGACACTTTTATGGGCAGTGGCTCAACAGGAGTAGCTTGTATGGAATTGAAAAGAAAGTTTGTAGGATATGAGCTTGATGAAAACTATATAGAAATAGCTAAAAGAAGAATAGAAACAAGTATTTCTACTCCAAAATTGTTTTAGAAATTTACAATACTAAAAACTGATAACAGTTCTGTTTTTTTTGCTCGTACAATATCAAAAAGACATTAAAAAAACGAATTGATATGACTATAAAAGAGCAACTCATCATTGATATAATAAAACTTCAAAATCCACATTTGATAGAAAGTTTATATTCAACTTTCAAGTCAATGATAAACCAGTCTGTAAATGTCATTGATAGCGCAGAAGATGAAGACTTATCTGTTTGGGATGATATTATCAAAGATACGTATAGAGAAAGAAGAGAGTCAGCCAAAATATTTCATTAGTAAAATAGATATAGAACTAATGCAGCATTTAGTAAAACTCATTACTTTCGAAGGGCAAGCTGTCTTAGATCCTTTTATGGGAAGTGGATCAACAGGAGTAGCGTGTAAAGAGTTAAATAGAGATTTTATTGGCTATGAAATTAATAAAGAATATTATAAAATTGCGCAGAGAAGGATTTATGATGGCTAATTTACCTCATAAACTTTGAAAACTTGATAGTACAAAGCCATCCAATAAATAGTACTAAAAGACTGCTAAAGAGGATGCCATAAGCATTATTACGATAGCCTCCAAAGCAACCATAATGAACTTCTACTTTTTCAAAAAGCATAACAATTCCGACGAAGATAAGTGTTGTTCCTATTCTGTTTTTCATTTGATATACAAGTTTAGTCTGCAAAAATAATTTCCAAATCTATTGTTAAATCTGGCAAATATATGGAAGTAATATATTCGTTTTCTACAAAAGTTTTTTGATAGACATATTTTTCTTCTTCTAAAAAAAATTGCTGAATTGTTTTTTCATTAGGACGAACAATCCAGTATTCTTGTACTCCGTTTTCTTCATAGAGTTCAAATTTATCTTTTACATCTCGCTTTGCATTGTTAGATAAAATTTCAATAATCAAGTTCGGCGAACCTTTACAACCTTTATCATCTAGTTTTTCCAAATCACAAATAATAGATAAATCTGGTTGTACGACAGTATAGATTTCTTTATCTGTCATTCCTTCTAATTGTTGGCTGGTAAGTGATGGGTTTTTTAAAAGGCGTACATCGAAAGGCGCAGCATATACTTTACAGCTACGCTCATTTTCTCGTAAGTAATTAAAAAACAAACCACTCAAGCGCAAAGAAAGCTCTTGATGTAATCTGTTTGGTGCAGACATTGGAAATATTTTTCCTTTGATAAGTTCTACAAACTCATCAAATTTCCACGTCAGATAATCTGCATAGGAATAAGTCTTGTCAAAATCTAATTGGTCTAGTGATGTTATCATAGTTTTGGTTTTTTTGTCTTTGTAAACGTAACGTTGATAATAATGGTTTTTTGTAGTTCAAAAAGTCAAAACCTCTAAAAACTCTTCGATTTTTGATTTTGTGTGTTATTATATTTCATTTCTTCTATGCTCAATATATAGTTTGTGCTATCTTCTGTAATATATTTTATTCGAATTAATTTATCATTTGTAATTATCTCATCAGATAATGTTGCATGATAAGAAGGAAAGAAAAATGGTGTTTGTTTCTTATAATTGTAGGGTAAACGCATGAAAGATTTATGCAAAGACGACTTGTTCTAAATAGTCT
>NZ_JAHDIG010000116.1 GCF_020630935.1 Bernardetia sp. | reverse complement strand
CTATTTTAGAAGATGTTATCCAAATTATAGAAGAACATGCTGTCTAGTAAAATAAAAACCTACCTCAACACCATAAAAGAAGAGTTTGAAAGCCACAGCAATCCAAAAATTGCAGCCGAGCAGAAAGCCTATTTGAAAGATAAATTTGAGTTTTTTGGAATCAAAACACCAAAACGTAGAGAAATTCAAAAGCCATTTTTGAGTAAAGATTTTTTGCCTCAAAAAAGTGAACTAACCGAGTTAGTAAAAATCCTTTGGCAAAAACCACAACGAGAATATCATCATTTTGCACAAGAACTGGTTTTCAAGTTTAGAAAAGAGCTAGAGAAAGAAGATATTGCGTTACTAGAATTTATGATTTTGAACAATTCTTGGTGGGATACTATAGATTTTATTGCGCCAAAACTGGTTAATCAGTACTTCAAAACTTTTCCAACAGAAAGAGATTTTTATATTGAAAAATGGATAGAGTCTGGAAACATCTGGTTGCAGCGTTCGGCTATTTTGTTTCAACTCAAAGACAAAGAAAAAATAGATGTGCATTTGCTTGTTTCTGTTATTCGTTCGCTTATTCCTTCCAACGAATTTTTTATTAACAAAGCCATTGGTTGGATTTTAAGAGAACACGGCAAGACAAATCCAGATTGGGTAATTCGTTTTGTAGAAAATAATGAAAACGAGCTAAGTAATTTGAGCAAGAGAGAGGCGTTAAGAATAATAAAGAAGAAAAATAATTAAATTTGTATCACAATTTAAAAAATAATATTCGTTAGAAAATAAAATGTAGTGAAAAGGTATGCCTTTTCTAAAGATTTATATGACAAAGGCTCGCCTTTGACAATGAGTAACAATCTATGAAAAACCTAATTTTTTGGAGAAAATGGTCGGTAGCAGAGCGTATTTTGTGTACGCTTTCAATTTTTGTGCTTTTTGCTGCTTTGGGAGTGTATTTGTATGCTTTCTTTGTAGGAGAAAAAGCCGTTTTTGAGTGGACTTCCAATGGAGATTTGACGAATGTGCCTCTTCAAATTGATAGCTTTCAGCATGTTTTCTTTCCATTTGTTGCCGAAGTAGATGGGTATTTGCTCAACAAAACGTTTTCTACGTCTTTTCTTCAGTTAAACTATTCGGCTGCCAATATTTTTGTATTTAGTTTGGCTTTTGCATGGGTCTTGATTCTGACAGCTTCTACATATTTGCGTGTGCATTGGTATGGCATTGTGATATTTGTCTTTGCTATATTCTTGAGTTATTGCTCTATTGACGGACTAGCCGACATACAAGGGCTTATGGAATTTCAGAATGAAAAAAAATGGTTTATTATCGTTTTGTTGAGTTTTGGTGGAGTTACGTTTTTATTTCAGTTTTTTGAAAAAGGCTCTTTGCTCGTTCGTTTTTTAGTGATTTCTGCTGTGGCTATCGGAATGTCATTTTTAATAAAATCAGAAGTCAATACGCTTGCTAATCCTACATTTTATTTAGCTAACTATGGTATCGTTGTTCCTATTATCCTAACATTTTTATTTGTCATTTTCAACGGACAAGAAATTCCTAGAGCATTGTTTTGGCTTGTCTCTCGTGCTGGCGATGGCTCTAACAGTACACTGATTCACTTTATCATTGTGAGTGCTGTGTTTTTCTTGCACATGGTGTACGCTTATCTTTTCAGTATTCGTGCTGTTTCTTGGGAGATTCTTTATGTTCCTCCATTTGTGCTTTTTGTGATTATGACCATTTTAGGAATTTGGGGATTTGTAGGAAGAGAAGTACATTATAAAAAGTTTTTTGAAGCTCGTCCTGTGGGATTGCTTTTGTATATCGGTTGGGCTTTGATTGCAGGTTCTACAATTATGTACGCCATTGCAACTAACAACGACCCTTTTATTGATATTTTTTCAGACATTATTATTTATTCGAATGTAGGTTTTGCGTTGGCGTTTTTCATTTATGTTTTTATCAATTTTAGTGAGCTTTTAGAAAAAGGATTAAATGCTTATTCACAGCTTTGGAATCCGTTAAAAACAAATTGGAGTTATACAGGTATTGTAGCAGGAATTATTATTACACTTCTTGCTTATCGCCATAACTTTATTCATTATCAGCAAGCACAAGCAGGTTATTTGAATGGAATTGGAGATGTGTTTTTATCAGAAGCAGATGCACTAAACAAGAAAGGAGTAGATGAGAGTGCAACAGGTGAAGGAATGACAAGTGATTTGACATTAGAGGAGCTAGAGGAAAAAGATAAAAAGGTAGAAGAAACCTATCAGCTTGCCAAAATCAATTATCAGTCTGCGATTTATAAAATCTATACCAACCACAAAGCCTATTGGGGAATGGCAGGAATTGCACTCCGACAGTCGCACTGGCAAGAAGCCTATTCATATCTCAAAATTGCTTCTGAACGCACAGCTTCACCCTATACGTTTACAGCCGTTACAGAGTTGATGAACCGAACTAACAATGCAGACCAGTCGTACTTTACACTTTTGAAAGGTGCTGCCGAGTTTCCAGAAAATCCACAACTGAAAAATAATCTCATTTTTGCAGCTATTGAAAAGTTTGGATTGAAAGACAACGATTCCTTAGCAAGAGAATTAGAAAAAGTAAAAAAATACGCTGATTCTGATGAGACAAAATCAGTCTTGGAAACGAATTGGTGGACACTCAACACGCTTACCAACAACTATACACTTGTAGATTCTTTGGAGGAAAGAATAAAAACACAGGACAATACAGGCGCACTTTCTAATAAAATTCTCTATCAAAAACGCTTTTTTGATTTAGACAAACGAGAAGAAAAATTAAATTCCAATACAGATATTAATTTCAAAAAGGAGTTAGTCAAAGATTCTATTTGGACAACCGAAGATTTACTATACGTCTATCACTACGGACTTTTACATCAGCAAGTACAAGATGAAGCAGAAAATCGAAAAACAGATAGTACTATCGTAATGCTGATTCAAGAAAGGGAGCAAGTTTTGGCAAATCAAGAGCATATTCCTTTTATGTTGTTGGCGAAGGCTGTTAGTCAATACCGTTTGGGAGATGTGTATAGTGCCTTCATTACGCTAAAATATTTAGACCAAGCCTACGGAAATTCTACTTCACAGTACAAACATCTATTGGGACTTTGGTTTTTAGAACACAAACAGTACGATAAAGCAAGTTCATATTTTAATAGAGCCTATTTGATGGGTAGAGGACTGAATAATTTATACGAAGCCATCGCACAATCAGAAAAAGTGCGCTACCAAGAAGACAAAACCGATGCCTTAGCGATGTGGAGAGGTTGGGACACGACAGCCACACACCCTTACAATGCCACAGCAAGCGAAATGTATTTGATTTTGCAAGGTGGTGTAGATGAAAAAGTCAATTTTGACTCCTTAGATGACGATGCCAAAAGGCGTTATTTGCATTATCAAATTCCGTATCTGACAGGAGAAGAAGGCACAGCCGAATTTGCAGCCAAACTCCGAACAATGACGAATCAGAACCTAAAGCTAGAGATAGTTTTGGATAAAATTGAATTTGATTTGAAACAAGACGATATCAAAAATGCACTTGTTTGGCGAAACTCTGCCACACAGCTTAGTGCAGAAGACATACAACCCCAAACGTTAGAACGCTTCCAACTTCTTGACTTAGAACTGCTCTGGAAAGATAATAAACTTCTTTCAGCAGCTTCTATTTTAGATAACTTAAAGCCTGTCCGTTCGTATCAAAAAGCTCAAAAAGAGTTTTACACAGCCCTTTTTGCAGAACAACTCGGCGACACTACTCGCTCTATGCAGGCGATGGAAAAAGCGATTGCAGGATTGCCTTTTGACTTTGAAATCTTGAAAGAAGCTATTGCCTACTACAAGCGAAATAGCTTAAATGAAAAAGCGTACAATGTAGCTTTCCAAATTATTGAAACTTATCCTTATTCGGCAGAGGCAAATGCTATTTATGCAATGGAAGCCTTAGAGATGGGATTGGATAACTACGCCGAACGCTCAAAGGAGTTTTTAAGGTTAAATGCAACAGATGTGTATGAAGAATTTTTACCAAAATACGATACGCTCAAAGCACAGAAAGAAAGAGAAATTGAAAATTGGATGAATGGAAATAGTGAGTGATGGTAAATTGAAACCCCTATTTTGTTCTCTATGCAAATAATACAGAACTTATGGTAAAGAAATAAACTGAATTGTAGATTTCATTAGTCGCTCATATTTATCTACTTGTAGAATTATTCTAAACTTTAATGAGTATTTTCAGTTGTATGGCTATATTTGTACTCTTTTCCTCTTTGATAACCCAAAGCAACTACTCTAAAATAAAACACTCTCTATGTCAGAGGTCATTACTCTTTTTTTTGATTTACTAAAAAAAGTTTCATCGCTCTATATCAAAATTGATAGGAATAATACTGTCTTACAACTTGTTTCTACAGACGGAAAACTGCAGAAAGGGTTTGAAGATATGATAGGGAAAAAAATAGATTTTTTCTTGCCTGAAAATACACTATCTCACTTTACAAAAGCTATTTTCAAAACAGCAAACGCTCAGAGCATCAACTCTCTTACGCTCAATCAAGCTCTTCATACAGAAATGCCTTTTTCTTTAAAGTTTCAGTTTGTTCCCTTAGAAAATAATGCTGTTGGAATAATGATTTCGGCTTTTAAAGAAGATTATATTTCCACCTCATTTTACGACAAAGTACCTGTTATGATTCTCTATTTAGATGAGCATGAGAATATACTTTGGGCAAATAATCATTTTTATAACAAGACCCAATTAGAAAAAGACATCATTGGTGCAAATGCGAGAGATTTTCTTTTGGTAGATACTACGATTTCACAAAGAGATTCTATACGTACAAAAAATCCCAAACTTCGTACAGAATATAGATTAGTGGGAAGGAAAAGAGTAAGAATGAATGTCATAGTTTCTGCAGTAGAGCAGCAAGACGATGAAGGAAATTATCTTTGTACTACCGTAGTGGTAAGAGATATAACCGAACCAAAGAAACTACAAACCGAATTAGAATATCAGAAAGCAGCCTTAGACGAAGCTGCTATTGTAGGAGTAACAGACGTGAGAGGCAATATCGTTTATGTAAATGATAAATTTTGTGAAGTCTCTCAATACAATAGAGAAGAATTGATGGGGCAAAACCATAGAATGGTAAAGTCTGATGTACATCCTCCAGAAGTTTTTGAGGAAATGTGGGCTACCATATATAGTGGTAAGGTATGGAGAGGGGAAGTATGTAATAAGAAAAAAGATGGTTCATTGTATTGGGTTTACACGACAATTATTCCTTTTCTAAATGAAATAGGAAAGCCATTTCGTTATCAAGCCATTCGCTTTGAAATTACAGAGCGTAAAAGAATGGAAGAGCAAATTATTAAGTACAACGAGCATTTGGAAGCATTGGTGGAAGAACGCACCGAAGAACTGACCCAGCAAACTGAAAATCTACACCAAGCCAATATTAAACTTTCAACAATTAATAAAAAAATTAAAAAGAAAAGTATAGCTATACAGCAAAGTATAAATTATGCCCAACGTATTCAAGATGCTATTTTGCCTAACACAAAGCCTTTTCCTTCTTTTATAAAAGACTATTTTGTGTTTTTTCAGCCTAGAGATATTGTTTCTGGAGATTTTTATTGGTGGCATACTGATTTAGAAACTGAAACTTTGTTTTTAGCAGCTGTAGACTGTACAGGACATGGCGTGCCAGGAGCATTTATGTCTATGATAGGAACTACACTTTTAGATGATATTATAAAAACAAAAAAAATATATTCTCCAGCAGACATTTTAAGAGAATTGAGGATTGAAGTTTCTGAAATTTTACATCAAGAAGCTACCAACAACAGAGATGGCATGGATATGGCATTTTTAAAAATCGATTTTAAAGACAAAACTGTCAGAATGGCTGGGGCAAAAAATGGAGTGTTGATAGTAAAAGGAAAAGAAGTTGACTATATAAAAGGAGACCGAATAAGTATAGGTGGAAGAACAAAAAATATACAGGCAAACTTTACAGAGCATTCTATCCCTTATACAGAAGGCACTCGTTTTTATCTTTTTTCTGATGGTTATCAAGATCAATTTGCAGGAAAAAAAGGACTAGGAAAATTTTCTAGCAAAAGATTGAAGCAACTTTTAGCTGAAACTTCCTCATCTTCCATGGATAAACAAAAAGAGATACTAGAAAAAACTCTTTCAGACTGGAAAGCAAAGACGAAGCAAATAGATGATATTTTGGTAATGGGGATTGAGTTGGGATAAATAATGCCGAACTTGTGGTAAAAAAACTAATCCTCTTTTAACGACTTCAACCTCAGTGACAGTTCAAATAAATAAACAAATGAAACATTTATACCTATACATTTTTTCTTTTATTATTTTATCAAATTTCTCTTCGTGTTCGCCAGCACAGGAAGCCTCTGCCAGTACAGAAGATAGTGAAAAAATAAAGGATTCTTTGAAAGTAATTGCCAACTTCGAACACATCAAAGATTTTACAGACAAACCAGACACAAACAATATTACCTTTGCCTTTACAGGCGATTTGATGTGCCACGGCTCACAATACAAAGCTGTTTTTGAAGGAAATGATACTTATAATTTTATTCCAGTTTTTGAAGGTGTAAAGCCATTTTTATCAGCTGCTGACGTAATGGTGGGAAATTTAGAAACAGTATTGGCAGGAAAAGGGAAAAATTATAAAAGCTATCCACAGTTCAATACGCCTAATGCCTATGCTGATGCGCTTAAAGATGCAGGTTTTGATGTCATTGTAACAGTAAACAATCACACTTACGACCAAGGAAAAGACGGCGTTTTACGTACATTGGACGAACTAGACAAAAGAAATTTTGAAGCTGTTTTGGGTTCGTATCGCAACGAGGAGGAACTAAAAAACAAGATAAAAGTATTTGAAAAAAACGATATTAAGTACAGTATTTTGGCTTATACACAGTTTTCAAATATTACGCTTCGTAGTTCTG
>NZ_JAHDIG010000115.1 GCF_020630935.1 Bernardetia sp. | reverse complement strand
AAAATTGCACTAGCTTTTGAAAATAACAAAATTATACCAGCTAACTACTTAAATAAACAACAAGCAAAAGGAAATGTTTGTCTTTCAAATAAGTCAAAAAAAGACCCTCATAAAATGAGAGTCTAAAATTATCTGATGCTAAAAAGAATATTTACTGTAATCGCAGTCTTACAAACGAACACGAACGGCGTTGGCGTGTGCTTTTAGTTCTTCAGCTTCTGCCATTTCTATAACAGTTTGCCCAATCTGACCCAAACCTTCTTTTGTGAGCGACTGAAAAGTAATTTTTTTGACAAAACTATCTAAAGAAACTCCACTATATGCTCTTGCATGTCCGTCTGTTGGAAGTGTGTGATTAGTCCCTGAAGCATAATCTCCTACCGATTCTGGTGTATAATTTCCTAAAAATACAGAACCTGCATTAATAATATGTTCGGCTGCTTCTTCTGGATTTTCTAAGGCAATAATTAAATGTTCGGGAGCATAAAAATTACTCAAGTCTAAAATCTCTTGTCTGTTTTTGAGTACTACAAAACGGCTATTCTCCAATGACTTTTGAGCAAATTCTTTTCTTGGGAGTGATTCTAACTGCTTTTCTACCTCTGTTTTGATTTGGTTGGCAGTTTCTGTATTATCTGTAACCAAAAGTACTTGGCTATCTTTTCCGTGTTCGGCTTGTGAGAGCAAATCAGCAGCTACAAAACTAGGTTCGCATGTTCTATCTGCCAAAACAGCTACCTCTGAAGGACCTGCTGGCATATCAATCGCTATACCTTCGTTTTGAATAAGCTGCTTGGCTACAGTTACATACTGATTTCCCGGACCAAAAATTTTATATACTTTAGGTACAGATTCTGTTCCATAAGCCATCGCACCAATCGCCTGTATTCCTCCAATTTTGAAAATATCGGTTACACCTACCAAATGAGCAGCATAGAGAATGGCAGGGTGTATTTTTCCTTCTTTGTTGGGAGGAGAACACAAAACAATATTCTTACAGCCTGCAATTTTGGCTGGAATGCCAAGCATCAGAACAGTTGAAAAAAGAGGTGCAGTTCCACCAGGAATATACAAACCCACTTTTTCAATACCTACACTTTTTCTCCAACATGTAATTCCTTTAGTAACTTCAATTTTCTTTATCTCTTCTTTTTGGCTCTGATGAAATGCTAAAATATTTTGGTAGGCTTGATTAATCGCTTTTTTCAGAGCTTCTGAAACATTTTTTTCGGCTTCTTCAAGCTCCTTTGCTCCTACTCTAAAGTTTTGCAATTCTATTTTATCAAATTCTTTTGTGAATTTTGTAATAGCTGTGTCTCCATCTGTTTTTATAGCTTGTAAAACACTTTGAACTTGCGATTCAATTTGTTTTAAAGAAAAAGTCGGACGAGTACAAATAGATTCCCACTCGTTGCGAGCAGGCTGATTATATATTTTCATCTTTGGGTATAAATACTATTTTTGAGTAGTTGTAAAAAGAAATGAATCTTTTGACAAACGATAATGTTGGGCAAAATTAGGCATGAAGTTATTTTTTTACAAAGAAAACTCTAATTTTTTACTCTTGTATTGAAAAAACTATTGTTAAAACTTAAGCCTTACTAAACGATACATTTTTTTTCCCCTAGCAAACAATATTAACTCATTTTCTAATGTTTGAAAATATATTTTAGGATATATGTGTGTACTTTCTTTTTTATTTTGAGTAAGGAGAATATCCCTTTCATAAACACCTTGTTTATTTATGCTCAATAGAGTAATGGCGTGTTCTTTGTCTATTCCATATCCATTTCTGTTTGCTCCTGTCTCATATTCGTATAGTTTGTCTTTATCCTTAATTAAGGTATTTTTAGCATTATCATTAAAGACTAAGTATAACATTTCATTGTGATATATAACAGAATACATATCTGGGGTTAAGAATCCACTATTGTTTTTGTCATATTGAAAATGACCACTAGGATATACACTACCACCATTTGTAGTTTGAGATAATGGAATTTTTTCATTCCAAATTGTCTTACCTTCTGCAGAGAGGTTTATGACAATAATATCTTTACAAGTTTGAACAGGAGCTTCAGAAGGTGAGAAACGAGGCAAAGTAGTTTTACTTCCATCTGAGTTTAAAATAATCTTTTTATCTTTAGATGAACTCATAGTTTCCCCATAATTATTACTTTGATATTGAGCTGTAATAAAAACACCACCATCTTCTTTTGCAATAACTTTCCGAATATAATAGTTTTCTAAACTAATATCTTTTCCTTTAGCTATCTGTTTAGACAAGCGATTTGCTGTCCACTCACTTTCATTTTTTGAAATAAACTCCAAATCAAATTCTTCGAAACTCTCACCTTGTTTAGTTCCTGTTTTGCTATCAAGTCTCAAAAAATAAACACCATCCGTAGGAAAATGCATTCTGTTTGTTAGAACTTCTCTATTTTTAACCACTATAAGTGCCTTGTAGTCATTAGCGTATAATGCTGTACAGATTATATCTTGGTTTGTATTAAGCATTATATTCAAATCTGTAAAGTATTTTTCTTTTGGTATTTCATATGTCTTGTGAATAGAACCATTATTAAATATACTTGTAATAATGTAATTGCTTTTGGGTTCTTTACGAATCTTTTTTTCTGGGTTAATCTTCTCTCCTAAAATATGTGTATTGCCAAAGTCATCTACTAGAATTGTCTGGTGCTTATACAAATAATTGGTATAGTTAAGTTCTATTTCCTTTTCCCAAATCACATCAAGTGAAGAGGTAGTGTACACTTGAGAAGTAATTTTATATACATCTTTCTTTTTATTAGTAGAGTAGGAAATAGCAAGTTTGGAATTGTCTGGGGAAATAGAAATACGAAACGGACTATCCTCATTGATTAGTTCATCAGATGATACAGATGTTAACTTTACTAATTTTGAGTCTAACTTTAGGGAGGCTTTATCTACTTCTTGTATGAAAAGCGAATGCTGATTCTCTTTCTTATTTGTAATACTTGAAAATACATATAGTTTGTTATTAATATGCTCAATAGAAACATATTCTTGTCCTTCTTGAGTAAACTCTATAGCTATAGAACCTATAAAGTTCATGTCTTTATCATATTTTTCTATATATCTACTTAAGTTGGATATAACACCTTTAATGCCCTTTTCTTTTATTTTATAGGCATAATAACCATCTTCAGAACGTATAATATTCGTGAATGCTTCATAGTTAGTAGTTTCTGCTTCTTTACTGTAATTAATTTTTACAGATTCGTTACTTACTTGTCCTAAAACGGTAAAGCTATATAAAATTAGTGAGAGAAATAAACAAAAAAACTTCATACGGATTAAATAATGATTGGAAAACAATTGCTACATAGTTTATGTAGCAGTTTGCAAAACTACAATTTTTTATACTAAAGTTATTTTTGATGATATGATAATTCTAGATTTTCTTGTATTACCTTTATCCTAATAGTTTCAGAACTATCTAACGTTTAGTATTATTCATATTACAGAACACACATATTTTGAAAAACAAATCTTTTATTCTCTTTCTACTGGCAGCAGCTAATTTCACTCATATTATGGACATTATGATAATTATGCCTTTGAGTGATAGACTAATGAAACTTTTTGATATAGTACCACAGCAATACACACTTTTGGTTTCGGCTTACTCGTCGTGTGCTTTTGTGGCTGGACTTTTGGGCGCAGTATATTTAGACAAGTTTGATAGAAGAACAGCATTTTTGTTTGTTTATGCAGGCTTTGCAGTGGCTACTTTTACTTGTTCTTTTGTTCCTAACTTTTATTTTTTCTTGATAGTTAGGGGAATAGCAGGTTTTTTTGGTGGAATAATAGGCGCATTGGTTTTGGCAATCGCCAGTGATTTGTTTGCAGCTAAAGAACGTGGAAAGGCAGTAGGAATGATTATGATGGCATTTTCTGTGGCTTCCGTAATTGGTGTTCCGACAGGCTTGTATTTAGCTATAAAATTTAACTGGCACGCTCCTTTTCAGCTTTTGGGAGCATTGAGTTTTATTATTTGGATAATCTCTTTCAAATATATCCCTTCTCTACGTATTCATTTGGACAATCAGGCAAAAGCTGATGCAGCAAGCGGACACATAGAAACTCGCAAAGAAGCATTACTAAAATTATTGAACTCTAAAAATGCTCGTATTGCGTTACTACTAACATTTACACTTGTGGTAGGACAGTTTATGATAATTCCATTCATAACTCCTTATATGATTCGAAATATTGGCTTCGAAGAGTCTCAAATTACCCTTATTTATTTCATTGGTGGAGGTTTTACCATTTTTACTTCTCCTTTTTTTGGACGTTATGTCGACCGTTTTGGAGCAAGAAGGATGTTCAATATTATTTTGCCTATTTCATTTGTGGCTGTGGGGTTGCTTACACATCTAAACGTAATTTCGGATAGCGTTCCTGTTTGGGTGGCTCTTTGTGCTACTACGTTCTTTTTTGTTTTTGGAAGTGGACGAATGGTGCCAGCGCAGACGCAGCTTACTATGGCAATTCCAAGCAGTAGAAGAGCAAGTTTTATGAGCTTAAACTCTTCTGTACAACAGTTAGGTTCAGCAATGGCTTCTATAATTGGTGGTTTTATTGTTATTGAAGCCAATACACCTACGAAAGAACTGGTTTATTATAACTGGGTAGGCGTTTTGGCTGTCTGTATTGGTGTGAGTGCGCTTTTTGTTTTTCCTTTGATAAAATCTGTGAAGGACTAATTTCAATAAAAAGTTGAAAATTAACAATTAAAAATTCTTCAAATAGTTGATTTATGAATTTCTATTACAAAAAAATTACTTTTCTTCGTATTTTACATTGTCAAACTCTACTACTTGTTCGCCACAAGTAATCATTCCTATTTTTTCAACTTTTTTAAACGAAACATAGTCTGTCAATACTTTTCTGTCGTTTACAAAAAAGGATAGTTTTCCTTCTCCCAAATGTTTGATAACAAGATGGTAGGTGTCTTCTCCTTTGCTTACAAATCCACTAGGAGTGTAGTTAGAAGAATATGTGATTTTGTTGTCCTGACCTACAATTTTGAAAACCACTTTTCCTGTATTGCTTATCATAAACTGCCCCATTTCGCCGTATGTAGAAATGAACAAAATACCAAAATCTTTGCTTTCCCCTTCTTTCCAAGTAACGTCTGCACTAAGTTCCCAATTCTCATCTTCTCTGATGTCTGGTAAAAAGGCATCCGAACGGTGGCAATATTCCTCTTCTTGATGCGACATCACAAACTTTCCATTTTGTGTAGAAAAATTGTAATTAAATTTATTTTCTACATCCCAATTAGAGAGCATCTCACTGGTAGGATTTTCAAAAGATTCTTGAAGAATATATTCTCCAGTATCATCGTTCCTAACACTAATTCTTTCAAAGCCTACCGTCTGACGGTCGCAAAGTCTAAAGCCAACATAATAAAAACTAAAGGGAGCTAAATTTCCTTTTCTTACAAATTTATCGTCTATAAAGTAATTGTATTTTCCATCTCTAACTTCAATACGCTGCGTGTGAGTGTCAGATTTGTCTGTAAATATTTTATAGTTCCAATCATTGTCGGTGTATTTGTCATAATGACGAACTGAAACATTTGTTTTTCCTTCCTTTGTTAGTGAAAAGACCATAAAGTTATCGTTATTATTGACAAGGTTTATTCCATACGTGCCATAAGAACCATTTTTCCAGTTGCTTTTTGCCTCAACAGTATAGTTTTTGGGAAATGTTATTTTAGGGCTGCTATTCCAGTAACACCATTCATCAATATTGTTTTCATAGACAAACTCTCCATTTTCAATGCTCTTTTTATATTTAAAATCTTCTTCATTTATAAAAACACTTTGCCCAGTTTCAAAATCTTCTATAAAGGAAAACAGAACAGGAGCTGGGCGTAAAAAATAATATGCCACAGAAGCTCCTATAATAAAAAATACAAAAACAGTTATGTATAATCTTTTTTTGTTGGCTTGTCTAGCGAGTTTCTCTTGTGTACTTTTCTCTATTTCTTCTTGTCGTATTTTTTGATAGATTTTCTCTACATCTTCTTTCTCTAACGAAGTCATTTCAGCCAATGCTTCTTTGGTAGCATCTCTAACTGATGCATCGTTTTGATGACTTTTTAGTTCTTGGTCTTTATCAAAAACTTGTTTTTTCAAGCGTTCTAAAATACGTTCTTCTAGTTTTTTTTGTTCATTTCTTGAATCTGCCATTTTTGTCGTAATTATAATTGATAGATAAATTTGTAGTATTCAAAATACGAAATAATCTATAAAAAAACGAAACCCCAAAAGTCACTTAGGACTTCTAGGGTTTGTACATAACTGGTTGGTATATTATTTTTTTAATTTAGAGAAGCTACAAATACTTGTTTTTCAATCTGTAAGGAAATAGGAGTTTTGTTTTGAAGATTATCTCCTACTGGGCAGCGTCTTTCAACTTCTTGTAGCCATCCTAAAAGTTCTATGTCAGTAGCCGAAGTTTGAGGTTTTAGACTGACTTCAATACGCTGAAAACCAGCACGCTCTTCTGTCTGTTCTCCAAAAAGTCGTGCAGGGTTAAGGTTTCCAGAAACATTAATCTCTAATTTTTGAAGGTCAATGTTTAACTCTTTGGCTACAATATGAGCTACCACATTGAGGCAGCCTGCATAACCAGCCAAAATATATTCGACAGGATTTGGATATTGATTTGTGCCTCCTAGTTCGATAGGTTCGTCTATTGTAAGGTCAAACTGACGACTTTTGCCTTTAAATTTAGCTGCACTTTGATTAATTCCCTGAAATGAGAAAGAAAGTATAGACATATTTTTGTAAATTTGTAATGAATAAATGGATTAAGAAAAACGAAATTGCCGTTTCGTTTGTAAAAACTGTTTATCAAAACCTTGTTTTCTAACCAAAACAAGGTTTTTTTATATCTCGTCCAAGCATTTTGCTTGGACGCTCTTTTTTGTAAGCATATGCTTACGAAAGGTTCAGCACAAGATGGAATC
>NZ_JAHDIG010000114.1:3388-7106 GCF_020630935.1 Bernardetia sp. | reverse complement strand
TTTTAAATGTACTACTCTGCTCTATATAATTAATCCACAACGTATCAGTGCTATTGTTTTGTAGTTTGAACTGATGTGTATAGAGTCTTTCACAAGAGGAAAGTAGGATTAGAAAGAAAAATAAGATAAATATTCTTTTCATTATAAAATAAAATAGTTTTGAGTAAAGTTTAGAAGGAATGTTTTTGTTCCTCTGTATTTTTTGCATTTGGATTTCTTGCCCATAAATAAAGCCCAGTAGCCATACTTACTCCTCCAATAACCAAAATCATAAGTGTTTGCGCTCCGTGAGCAAATGCTGCAAATGTCTTAGCAGGTTGTTCCTCTATTCCGTAGGCAATGAGGGTGTACATTACAAAGACATGAAAAGAACCTGTTCCTCCTGGTATTGGAATAACCATTCCTACTCCTGCCATTACCATAGCAGTAAAGCCTGCCATTACAGTAAGATTTGATGTTTCTTCAATAGAAAAAAATAAGACATAAATCATTAGATGATAACAAGCCCAAATAATGAGTGTATGAATAATGTAAAATAACTGTTGTTTTCTATTTAGCTTTGTTATTGATGAAACCCCTTGCCAAATTCCTGCTAAAAATAGTCGGATTTTTATAACAAAGTTATTTTTAAGTATCTGTTCTCTATAAAAATACATAAATACTAAAGAAATAGCCACTACAAAAATCAAAACCCATATCAACCACAAGTTATCATAGAAAGCTCTTTCATAGATTCCAAAATCGGCATACTTATCTAAAAAGCCTTTTATAATCTCCCATTCTACAAAAAAAGTTGTTGTTGTTATGCTTACCAAGAGTATAAAGTCTAAGGCTCTTTCGCCAATAACAGAGCCTAAAGAAGTAGCAATAGGTAATTTATCAGTACGTTTTAAAAACATACAACGAGCAACTTCACCAGCACGAGGAACAGCCGTATTCATCAAATATCCTGTCATAACAGCTACAAAAGCTCTTCTTTTCTGAATTTTGTATCCTAAAGGACGAAGTGCTATTACCCATCTTACACCTCTGCTCCAATGCGCTAAACAACCTAGTAGCATAGATAAAAACACAAACCGATAATCAGCATTTAATAGTGTATTTAGCATTTTCTCTGTGTCGGTATTTCTATATAAAAGGTAAATCAGTAAGATTCCAACGAATAGAGAAACGCCAATTTGAAGTGTTTTTTTTAGTGTAGAGTTCATAAAATTTTTTCTTTTATGTCGTATTTACTTTTTTGAGCAATAGACAACAGGTCTTAGTGAGTATTTTTCAATGAATCCAATAATAAATTGTATTTTTGAATGTCAATGTTCTAAACAAATATATGGTGTTTCGTTTTTCTTCTATTTTTTTTTTCTGTGTCTTGTTTCTTTATCCTACTACAACTTTTGCAGCTCTTTGGGATGAGGAAACTAGCCAGTTGAATGCTGTCCCTTACCAAACAGTAATGCAGGTTTTGGTAGGCAATTATTTAAAACATTCGCAAAATTACCATTTTTGGCGAATATCTGTCTATGAAGATGCTTGGAATAAAAATCCTGATTCCATATCTCTTTATGATGCGATGGCTGTTTCATATCATCTAACAGGCAATACTAACAGAGCTATCCAACTGATGATACAGAAAGAACGAAAAAAAGCAGGTGAATATAGCACATATTCCAATCTAGCCACATTTTATATTGCTGATAGAGAGCTTTATAAAGCTCGTTTTTATGCACAAAGATTACTAAAAAGATTTAGTCCTCTTACATTAAGAGACAAATATCAAGTATATTGGATAGATTACCTCATCGAATGTGCAGCCCGAAAAGGAGCAACAAAAAAGCTACGCCGAAAGATTACACTACCCGTACAGGGCAGCTTTACTGTCGACGATTTAGCTAATGACCGACAAATCTATGAAATTCCTAACTTTTATGCTTTCTTAGCTACAAAATTCAGAACTAAAAAAGATAGAGAGAGTAAAAAATATCGTCTAACAGAAGAGCAGATAGATGAAGCTATTTTTGCTATGTTACAACTACTCCGTTTTTCGCATTCTGATAACGTTATTCTTATTGAAGCTATTGGAGATTTGCTTTTGGGAAAAACAGCCTTACCACAATTAGAGAAAAACCAAGTTACTTACACAGACGAGCAAAAAGAAATATTGAAAAATAAGAGAGGAGCTGCACAAACTGCTGCCTTTGCTTATTTGAGAGCTGCACAACTGATTTCAGACTATTCGCCAAAGACAGCAAAATCTTATACACTATTAGCTTCCTCTGCCCTTTTACACCATCAACATCAACTGCAAAAGAGTGAAAAATACAATACAACAGATATTTCAGTATTTTTGGCGCAAAAAATTAAAGAAAGAGATAATTATCTTAAATCTATCTTTAGTCAGGAAAAAGAATGGATAGCTGAAGGAGGTAGAATAGATGAGAAGTTTGAAGCTAGTTACCTAACAGAAATAGAAGGATATAGCGATTCAACATTTTTTATAAAAACAGACACTGTAGCATCAGAACTTTTATATATTCTTAATGATAATATTCCAGATTACTTGGTGCTTGATTCACTACAAAAATCTGTGTATCTAGCTGCCTTTATTGCTGAACAAGAAGCTAAAAAAAATAAAGATAAAACAGTCATTGTGAGTCGAATAGATACAAAAACCTCTATTCAAGTTGGAATAGTTGCTCTTATTGCGCTCTCTTTAGGAATTATTTTGTTTATACGATTTGCAAAACGAGAGTAACTATTATATTTTTTCTTGAAACTCTGGGCAGTCTAGCTGTATATTCTTATTTGTTAGTTGGGTTTGTAACAGTTTACAAAAGTGTTGATTTTCTTTGTCCTGTCTTTTTTCATAATGATGACAGGAAAAGCACATTCGTTGGACTGTAATAACATTACTCTTGTTTAATTGAAAGATGAGGTGAGTAAGTGTCTTAAAAAAATCTGTTTTGGTTTCTAATGAAAGCTCTGTTACATATTTCTCTAACGGTTTTGAAAAATTTTGTAATTGTTCTACAAGTGCCTTTCCGTGTTCTGTCAATGCAATAGAGTAGGCTCTTTTATCTGTTGGAGATGGAATTTTATGAATAATACCTTTCTTTAACAGAATACGAATGGCATCACTAACTGTTGGTTTAGTAAGGTTAAATTCTTTAGATAAATAGGTTACATTTGCCAGTTCTATGCTATGCTGTTTTATGAATATCAGAATTTGTATTTGTATGGGACTTAAACCATGTTGTTTAGCTTCTTCCCAAAGCAAAACCTTAAACACTTCTGCTATACGCTCTAACCCCATCACTATCTTACTATCTAGTTGTTTCTCCATATATGAAAAGCCTGTAACAATCAATAATTATTACAGGCAAATTTAAGAATTATATAAACGAAAAATTAGTTACAATTCAACATTTCAATGATAGAGAAGCCTTTTCTTTCAATATCTTGCTGAACCTGATCAGATGCAACTTCAATATGACAAAACTTGCATTTTTTTGCCTTAATACCCTCAGTAGAAAAGCCTTTAGTTTGTAAATAATGTTTCCCATACTCAAGAATACGTTCTGTATGCTCAACCTCTGCATTGACCAAAATATCAAAGTGCATGGCTTTACCATCTTTACGTTTTACGTATGTATCCCAAACTGCAACATTCATAATGTATAATTGATTAAAAATAGTAAATATTAGGATTCCTAACTTTTGT
>NZ_JAHDIG010000114.1:0-3288 GCF_020630935.1 Bernardetia sp. | reverse complement strand
CCTAACGCTGAATGAACCAGTATGCGCTTGTAGTCAGAAACTTCGTAGCTATCAGCGAGGGCTAATTCTTCATCAGAAATTTCATATACCATTCCTTCTATTTTTGCGTTAGGGTTTGATGTTTTGATAGCAATAGGATGAAATTTTTGTTCACTCTTTGCCAAGACTTCTTCTGATGTAATTTCTAATTGCTCTAGTTTATAACCCACAATCATATCTTCAAAACCTTCCAATATTCTACCAAATGAGGAGAGTTGTACTTTTTCTTTCTGTAATGTTCCGTAGGAAAATAAATAGTGCATAGCTATAAAATTGAGTTTTAGTGCATGTTTTCTAATAAAAAGCATTCAAAGTATTTTTATTAGGATGTGTAATTAATTACTTTTGAGAAGTAAGTTAATCAGAATAAGCCTTTAAAATGTGCAAATAATCAGAATGAAATGAGAAAAACAACCAATTTATCCAACTTAATGGTCATCGACATCGAAACCGTAGGCGCACAAGCTACTTTTGAAGAACTGCCAGATGTATTAAAACCTCTTTGGGAAAAAAAAGCTGCACGTATTGCGCCAGATGATACAGCAAAAGAAGCCTTTGAGGAAAAAGCAGGCATTTATGCAGAGTTTGGGAAAATAGTTGTTATTGGAATTGGTTTCTTTACACTACAACAGAATGAAAACGGAGAAGAAGAGCAAGTCTTTAGAGTAAAGTCGTTGGCTTCTGACAATGAAAAAGAATTGTTAGAAGATTTTATAAAAGTAGTAGAAAAATTTGGTAAGAATTTGCAGTTTATTGCTCACAATGGAAAAGAATTTGATTTTCCTTATATCTGTCGTCGTATGCTCATCAATGGATTGGATATTCCTTACGCTTTGGATATTTCTGGTAAAAAACCGTGGGAAGTAAACCATATTGATACGATGCACATGTGGAAGTTTGGCGACTATAAAAATTTTACCTCTCTATCTCTGTTGGCTGCTGTTTTTGGTTTGGATACCAGTAAAGACGATATTGACGGAAGCGAAGTAAATAGTGTTTATTACAAAGAAAAAGACTTAAACCGAATCGCTGTGTATTGTACAAAAGATGTGATTCTGACAGGACAACTATTTCTAAGAATGCAAAATTTGCCGATTATTAAAAAAGAAAATATTATTGTCGTAGAATAAAAATCGTATTACAATGAAATCAAAAAAACAACATTGGGAAAATGTCTATCAGACCAAAACGCCACAAGAAGTAAGCTGGACACAAGCCAAGCCTCAAACTTCTCTTGATTTTATTTCCTCTTTTAAGCTAGAAAAAAATGCGAAAATTATTGATATTGGAGGAGGGGAAAGTCATTTAGTAGATCTTCTTTTAGAAGATGGTTTTACAGATATTACAGTGCTAGATATTTCTGCAACAGCTTTAGAAAAAGCTAAAAAACGCATAGAGGAAAAGTTTGGAGAAAAGGCAAAATTTGTAACTTGGATAGTAAGTGATATAACCGAATTTGAACCTAAAATTAGCTACGAGCTTTGGCACGATAGAGCAACTTTCCATTTTCTAACAGATGATAAAGACATAAATAAGTATAAAAATACAGTAGAAAAATATGTTGCAAAAGGTTTAGTTATGGCTACGTTTTCAAAGGAAGGAGCTAAAAAATGTAGTGGTTTGGAAGTATCTCAATATGATGAAAATAGCTTAAGTTTTGACAGTTTTGATAAAATAAAATGTTTGCAAGAAGACCACACAACTCCCTTCAACACAAAGCAAAACTTCTTGTTTTGTAGCTTTCAGAAGAGTTAATTTGTCCTTGTACTTAGTGTTAGGGAGAAGCTATGAAATATGTGTTTTTAAACATTCATAAAGTAAGGCTGTTAGCTTCATAATTTTAATCAGTAGATTAAGGTGTCATTTTTTCAACAAACCAATTACAAACCACACATACACACCTAAAATTATGTCAAAAAATAATCATAAAGCCCAAGTGAAGGGGTTCATGGAAAAGGTTAAGGAAAAGCAACCCCACGAATCTGAGTTTTTACAAGCTGTAGAAGAGGTTGCCGAATTTATTCTTCCTTTTATAGAAGACAATCCAAAATATAAGAAAGCGAAGTTATTAGAGCGAATGGTCGAACCAGAGAGAGCTATTTTATTTCGTGTGCCTTGGCTAGACGATAAAAATGAGATTCAAGTTAATAAAGGTTTTCGTGTACAATTCAATTCTGCCATAGGACCTTACAAAGGTGGAGTGCGCTTTCATCCGAGTGTAAACTTGTCTATTTTAAAATTTTTAGGTTTCGAACAGGTTTTCAAAAATTCCCTTACAGGCTTGCCTTTAGGTGGTGGAAAAGGAGGTTCGGACTTCAACCCCAAAGGGAAAAGTGATGCAGAAGTAATGCGTTTTTGTCAGAGTTTTGTAACAGAGCTATTTAGACACATAGGAGCTGATACAGATATTCCTGCAGGTGATATTGGCGTAGGAGCAAGAGAGGTAGGCTATATGTTTGGTCAATACAAACGACTCTCCAACGAATTTACAGGAACGTTTACTGGAAAGGGCGTAAAATGGGGAGGTTCACTTCTCCGAACAGAAGCCACAGGCTACGGACTTTTGTATTTTGTAAAGGAAATGATGGAACACAAAGGCGATTCTTTAGAAGATAAAGTAATAGCTATTTCAGGTTCTGGAAATGTAGCGCAGTATGCCTGTGAGAAGGCGATTGAATTAGGTGCAAAAGTGGTAACACTTTCTGATTCTGATGGCTATATTTATGATGAAGAAGGAATTACTATCGAAAAATTGGAGTTTGTAAAAGAACTCAAAAACGAAAAACGAGGCAGAATCAAAGAATATGCAAAAAAATATAAGTCTGCAAAGTTTTATAAAGACGAGCGTCCTTGGAGTGTAAAATGTGATATTGCTTTGCCTTGCGCTACCCAAAACGAATTGGAAAAAGAAGGAGCTAAATCACTTGTGAAAAATGGCTGTCAGCTAGTGGCAGAGGGGGCAAATATGCCAACAACATCAGAAGCAATAGATGTTTTTGAAAAAAATAATATACTTTATGCCCCAGGTAAGGCTTCCAATGCTGGAGGTGTAGCTACCTCTGGACTGGAAATGACACAAAACTCACTACGAATGTCTTGGACGAAAGAAAAGATAGATGAGGAACTGAAAGATATTATGAAAAGCATCCACGACAAATGTGTGGAGTATGGAAAGAAAGACGAAAAAGTAAATTACCTCAAGGGGGCAAATATTGCTGGTTTTGTCAGAGTGGCTGATGCTATGATAGA
>NZ_JAHDIG010000113.1 GCF_020630935.1 Bernardetia sp. | reverse complement strand
TTTCCCCGTTTGGGAGGGCAAAAGTACGAACTATTTATATAAATGCAAACATTTTCGAAGAAATAAAGAAACTTTTTTGAAACACAAAACGTTTGCAGACGCAACAAATAAAACAAACACCTCATTATCAATAAGTTAAATAAAATACTTATATATGTTCTTTTTCACTCAACAGAATAACTGACTCTAAAGTTCTTATATTATAACCTTACTAGAATTTTTTCTAACACGTTTTGTAATACTATCAAAATAAAAAATCAGATTACCTATCAAAAGGCAATCTGATTACTACTATTTTTCAAAAATTTGTGATACTTTTTATGACTATGCTAAACAGTTAAAATTATTCGTTTCTCAATCTACTAAGCTCTTTGAATAACGTCTCTTCTTTACTACTTAATTTTGTAGGAATTTCTACACGAAGTTTGACAAACATATCTCCAAACTTATCAGATTTTCCATAGACAGGCATTCCTAAATTTTTGAGTCTTAGTTTTTGTCCATTTTGCGCTCCTTTCGGAATCGTAATATTTATTGAACTTCCTTTTATTGTTGGAATTTGAACTTTACCACCCAAAACAGCAGCATACAAATCTACCTTTACAGTGCAATGCAAGTCATCTGCTCTTCTTTCAAAAGTTGGATGCTTTTCTACCTTTACAATAATATACAAATCTCCACTCTGTCCGTTTGAGCCTTTTTCTCCTTTTCCTTTTAATCGTAACTTTTTATTATTGTCTGTTCCTGCCTTTATATTAATACGCAGTTGTTGTTTATTTACACTAATAGTACGAGTTGTACCAAAATACGCCTCTTGCAAAGTAATAGTCATTTCAGCTTCTAAGTCTCTCCCTGCTGAAGCTGCCGAACCAAAGCCTGCTCCTTTTCCTCCAAACATTTGTTCGAAGAAAGAACTGAAACCTCCTTGCCCAAAAGCATCTTCGAAGTTAGTTTCATAACGAGCATATCCACCTCCAGCACCATTTCCACTAAAGTCATACGCTCCACCTCCAGCACCTGCGCCTTCATATTTTTGATAGTCTTTACCAAACTGGTCGTATTTCTTTCGCTTTTCTGGGTCTTTTAATGTCTCGTAGGCTTCATTTATTTCCTTAAATTTTTTCTCTGCATTTGGGTTGTCTGTATTTTTGTCTGGATGATATTTTACAGCCAACTTTCTAAATGCTTTTTTTATCTCGTCTGCTGAAGCAGATTTTGTTATCCCTAATGTTTTGTAATAATCCATATATTTTAATAATGCGTTGTGATTTCTTATAAAAAATTATTCAAAAAATAAATATTTATCAATTGTCAATGAGTAACCTTAGTCGATTTTAATTTTTCTTGTATCAGCTGGAGGCTCTTGTTTTATAAATGGCAAAATTATTTCCAAAATACCATCTTCATATTTTGCTGCCACTTTGTCGGTATTTACATGTGAAGGAAGTGAAAAACTACGCTTAAACTGTGAAAAACTGTATTCTCTACGAGTGTATTTTTTTCCTGTAGAAGCTGACGTTTCATGTCCTTTATTAGCTGATATAGTAAGAGTGCTACTAGATACATCTATTTCGAAATCTTCTTTTTTCAAACCAGGAGCAGCAAGCTGCACAAAATAAGAATCTTGATTTTCAGAAACATTGACAGCAGGGCGACTAATAACCATCTGATTGGAAAGATATTCATTTGCTTGTCCGACAAGATTATCTATAAGTTGAAGTGGATTTTTATATTCCATAATTGAATGTATAATTTAAGATTGAAGATTTTAGAATAAAAACCAATTTAGATTTTAATAGTTCAAATCTTTTGAGGGTAAATTTAAACCTAAAAATAGCCCCAATTAATTTAAAATTGAAAAGCAATTAAGATGACTTGATTCTGACAGTTGAACACAAAAAAATAATGTAATACCTTTGATGTAACTTTAGTCTAGTCCTATAAACTATATAACTCGTCTATGTTTACAAAAAGAATAATTGTTTTTTTACAGTGTTTGTCATTGCTACTTGCCTATCAAACTGCTTTTGCCCAAGATTTGTTACTTAATCCTTCACCAAAAAGAGAATTTAGAGCTGTTTGGATTGCCAGTGTTGGTAATATCGACTTTCCTTCTAAATCTAATCTTGATTCGAAGGCACAGCGAGAAGAATTTATAAAGTTAGTCAATCTACACTCTGAAAATAACCTTAATGCCCTTATTGTACAAGTACGCCCTTCTGGAGATGCACTTTATCCTTCTGTGCGTGAACCGTGGTCGTCTGTCTTGACTGGCAAAATTGGACAAATGCCAATGCCGTTTTATGACCCTTTAGCCTTTATGGTAGAAGAAACTCATAAAAAATCAATGGAGTTTCATGCGTGGTTCAATCCGTTTCGTGCTGTGATGAACTTATCAAAAAAAATAGATTTGCCTAAAAATCATATTACCAATCTACATCCTGAATGGTTTATGCAAGTAGGAAATAGTTTGGTGTTTAATCCAGGAGAACCTGAAGCAAGGGAATTTGTAAAAGAGATTATTACTGAAGTAGTGATGCGCTATGATATTGATGGCGTACATTTAGATGATTATTTTTATCCTTATCCAGATGCAGGAATTTATGATGATTTGGAAACTTTCAAAAAATATGGGCAAGAATTTTCTAGTATAGAAGAATGGAGAAGAGATAATATCAACACATTCATAAAGGAAACTTCGTTAGCCATCAAAAATATAAAACCTTATATTAAATTTGGAATTAGTCCGTGTGCTGTTTGGAGAAACAAAAGTAAAGATGAATTAGGCTCTGAAACAAAAGCTATTTCGGCTTACGACGATTTGCATGCAGATACTCGTTTGTGGTTACAGCGTGGTTGGATAGATTATTTAGCTCCACAAGTTTATTTTAGTACGAAATCTAATGCCGTTCCTTATAAAGAAATGATTGATTGGTGGCAAGAAAATAATTTTGGAAGACATATTTACATCGGACACGCTGTCTATAAAATTGAGAATGACAAATACGATGAGCGTTGGAACAATCCTTCTGAAATGAGCGACCAAATTCGTATTATGAGAAGGCGACGAGGAATGGCAGCAGGAAGTGTTTTTTATCGCTCACGCTTTTTAGAAGATAATCCTGCCCACGTTCAAGATTCTTTGAAGGCAAATTTTTATCGCTTTAAGGCTCTGCCTCCTGTCTTGACATGGATAGACCAAACGCCTCCACCTCCACCAATGAATCTAACTATTTCTGGTTCTAGGAAAGGAGCAGTTTTACACTGGCAAGCACAAAAAACCTCTGACCCTTTCGAACAGCCGACTTATTTTATTGTGTACAGATTTGAAGACGGACAAAAAATAGATACTGAAAACCCTGCAAATATTGCAGCTATTTTGAGACAAAAAGAGTGTTTTTACATTGACCCAAATGTGCGTAAAAACTGCAAATACACCTATTTGGTTACGGCTGTCGATAGATTGCATAACGAAAGTATTCCCACAAAGTCAGACTTATTTAAGTATAAAAGACGCTATTTGAAACAATAATTGAATGAATAATGAAAAGTTAAAAATGAATTTGTTGCTGTTCTTTGCGTAAAAATTGAGTATCAGAATTTCATTTAATTGTTAATTGTCCATTTTCAACCTTTAGCTCAGCGAAGCTAATTATCCATTTACTAATGCCTACTTCAGAACAAATTGTACATTATTTTTATCGTCTGTTTCGCAATGCAGGAATGGAGACACAAAACGCAAAATATCTCAATGCCTTGATTGGTGTGATTGTTTTGTTTGTTATAGTCTATGTTTTAGACCGTATTTTCAAAACCCTTTTTGTAAAACTGATTACGCATATTTCCGAAAGAACTAAAAATCAGTTTGATAATTTTTTGGTAAAAAATAACGCTGCTGGGCTTACGGCTCATCTTTTTATCCTTCTTTTTATTCTTTATGCGTTGCCATTCGTGCTTTGGGACTTTCCTCAAACGTATGTTTACATAGAAAAAGGCGTTGATATTATTGCTGTTTTTGTGGTAGTTTTGCTAGTACAAAGTATTTTAAGGACGTTTAGTGATTACCTTAAAACTATGCGTTCGTTTAGAGATAAGCCAATTCATAGTTACGTACAGGTATTTATGATTTTTGCTTGGTTTGCTGCTGTGGTATATATTTTTACGTTACTGACAAATAAATCTCCTTGGACATTCTTCTCTGCTTTGGGTGCGCTTTCTGCCGTGATTTTGCTCATCTTTAGAGATACTATTTTGGGTTTTGTGGCAAGCATACAAGTTACAGTCAATGATATGGTTAGGATTGGAGATTGGATAACGATGGACAAATACAATGCAGATGGCGATGTGATAGAGATAAGTTTGGCTACTGTAAAAGTTCAAAATTTTGACAAAACCATCACAACTATTCCGACGTATTACTTGATTTCAGATTCGTTTAGAAACTGGCGAGGAATGACACGTTCGGAGGGAAGAAGAATAAAACGCTCTATACTTTTGAAAGTCTCTAGCATTCATTATTTGAGTGAAGAAGACGTAGAAGAATTAAAAGACATTGAATTGGTAAGAGAATATTTGGAGCAGACAAGCAAGGAAATAAACAATTATAACAATGAACATCACAATAACAAAAAACTCCTTCTAAATGGAAAAAATATGACCAATCTAGGAGTTTTTCGTATTTACATTGAAAAGTATCTTCATCAAAATCCGAATGTCAATAGCGATATGATAATGATGAGTAGGCAGCTGGAAGCTACTCCACAGGGCGTTCCGTTAGAAATTTATGCCTTTAGTAGAAGCAAAGAATGGCTAGAATATGAAAAAATTGTCTCCGATATTTTCGACCATCTTTTTGCTGCCGTTCCTTATTTTAACTTAGAACTTTTTGAAGCTCCTTCCAATGTATTGGCTATCAAGAGAGAAAAAAGATAACCTTTTTCATTGCTGTTTACAAAACTAATTATTTTTTAAGAACATAACCTTCAATTTCATCATATTCAAAAGATTCTGTTTTGATAGGTTTATTGTCTTCGAATGTTGTGATAATAAGTTGATAATAGTCTGTGTTGCTTTCTTGTAAAAAAGATATTTTTTTATCTCTATTTATAGTTTCTAACTCACTTAAATCATATCCCAAATTATCATAATGAATTTTGATAGTCTTTATATCTTTATGTGTAGATAAATCATAAATTGTAGTTGATGACGTTTTGGTAAAATATTCATCTTGGTAAGTAGTCAGAAAAAGGCTATATATTTCTTTGCCTATTTTTTCTAAAGAAATAACATTGGTATTGAGTCTATTGAGCCCATAGTTTTTATCAAAATGTATTAGCACCCAATTCTTTGTAACTGTATTATATTCTAAACTAGCCATAGAAATATATTCACTAAATGGATTTGGAGTTTCTTTTTGTTGAGTAGTATCGAAACTGTAAGTTCTTGTCTTGAACAACAAAACACATTTTTGTATATACATTTCTTGATAAAAAATAGTAGAATCTAAATGTGTATAAAAAAAACTTGGATTTTCTAACTGTTTTATTTTTTCATAAAAATTCGGTTTCCATTTTACTTCTTCCAACGAATGTTTTGTTGTAATTTCTATTCCATCAAACAGACGAAGCAGCCACTCTTTTTTTTGGGTTTGCAACTGCACTTGAGTGTTTTTGATTTGTATGCTGTCTAAAATAAGTGAATTATCACCGTCTAAGGGAGCTTGAGCAAAGCTTAAAAAATTGATAAGCAGCAAAACAAAGACAACAGATACTTTAAAAGTAGTTTTTGAATTCATAAGTAAAAAATGGATAATAAATTTAAGTTGTGTTTTTCTTTTTCTCTCTATTTATAGAAGTTGTTTAAGAATAAAACAAATTATTTAGGTCAGTATCGACAATTGCATTCGCTTCGCTCACTTTCAGGACTTAAACAACTTTATAGTATTAAAACTACGAATTAACATCTAAAAGTATCCTACTGCAAGATAAAATCGGCTAGGCTCAGTTTTTACATAATTTTTAGGTAGGGCAAGATGACTTTTGTTTAAGTTGTCTTTAATAAAATCTCAGTTTCGCTCATATTTTTTCAAAAAATCTTCCCTTATACTTAACTACAGCTATCCTGCGATTTTTCAAAGGCATTTGATTATAAATATGTATCTTTATCCGATTATTTTAAAATCATCCTTACTTAGCCAAGCTAAAACAATACATCAAAATTCGAATTTTATACAAAAAATGAAATCAAAACTAATATCTCTCACAGTTAAGTTGCTATCTTCTCTTTCTAAAGTTACAGGAGTTGATATTGAACGTTTTTTTATTCATTATATCCATAGCACAAACTCAGTAAATAGACATATATTATCCAGTGAGAACAATAGTTTGTTTTATCTTTCCCACCTACCAGATAGATATTCAGACAATTTTGCTCAGTATCAGAAGCAATCTAATTTTCTTGAATATAAAGATATTAATAAGTGGATAGATGGAAATTATTTTAATAATAGTGGAGATTTAGGAAGGTTTTTCTTTCTGAACTTGTGTATAGAATCTTTGCTTGATGAGAATATTATTGGAAATGTAATGGAAATTGGTGTGTATAAAGGTAATTCGGGTTTTCTTTTGGCAAAATATGCACGACAAGTAGGCACTACATGTTATCTTTTTGATACCTATGAGGGATTTGACCAAAGAGATATTCAAGGAATTGATAGCAACACCAACAAAGATTCATTTAAAGACACCTCGCTGGCTGATGTCAAGAGGGTAGTAGGCGAAGAAAACACAACTTACGTAAAAGGCTATTTTCCAGAGAGTCTTGAGCAAGTTGGAGAATTAGAATCATTTAGCATAGTACATATTGACTGTGATTTGGAAAAACCTATAGCAGAATCATTAGAATACTTTTATCCTAGAATGGTCAAGGGAGGTTTTCTTATTATGCACGATTATTCAAGTATGTATTGGGCAGGTGCTAAAAAAGCTATCGATTCATTTTTTTCAGACAAACCAGAATATGTCATTCCAATACCTGACAAATCGGGAACTTGTGTAGTTAGGAAGATATAGATAGGTAGGCAGAGTATGAATACTTGTCTTTACTGATTATTTTTTGTTTAAATTAAGCATTCTAGTGCAAGATTCCATCCTTATCTTGTCCCATATTTTTTCGGATTAGCTAGTTTATAGC
>NZ_JAHDIG010000112.1 GCF_020630935.1 Bernardetia sp. | reverse complement strand
TCTGCTCAAGAAATAACTACACTTTCCAATGTAAAAAAGAACGAAGAACAAACAACTGAAAAAGGGACGAAAAATACAGAAGAACGTTTAGTAACTATTCACTATACAGATATCATGTCTGATAATGGAGATAAAAAAGTCACAGACACTCTGTACAGAGCAAAGACAATGAATTTGCATCTGCTCTTTGAATCTATGATGTTACCACAAACAAGAAATCAACTAAAAGCTCGTGGTGTTGGCTTGTGGAATGGAAAACTAGAAGTTACAGAGTGTATCAATTCAAGAACTGAAGGAAAACAAAATAATCTGCTTGATATTTCCGAAAACGACTCTACACTAAATATTACTTGGTCAGTTATCGATAATTGTTGTTTTTCATTTTTAGGAGATTTCGAACTGGCTAATGATTCTACATTGAATCTCATTTATCATTCTTATGGAAAAACACATTGTGCTTGTAATTGTGAGTTTAAAGTTACCTATAAATTCAAAAAATCTTTTTCAATTGATGGATATGAAGAGAATTATAAAAAACTCAAATATATTTCTCTAAATGGAGAGGTTATGAAGAATATCGAAGCATTTAGACGGTTTCAGAATATTAAGAAGTAACTTTATTCAAACTATTGTCAGAATTTGCTTTAGCAGACTACTGACAAAGTTTAATTTCATAACTTTGACAGACCTTCTTGAAGGCTGTCAATAGTTGGAAAAACAAGAAAAAACCTATGCCTAAAAACTACTATCCACCTTTAGAAGCAGGAAAAACCTATCATATCTACAACAGAGGCATCAACAGCACGGCTATTTTTAAAAGTGATGCAAATTATAGGCATTTTTTAAAACTCTACGATGAACATTGTTCTTGTGTGGTGGATACGTATGCGTATTGCTTACTAGGAAATCATTTTCATTTACTCGTAAAAGTAAAGGATATTTTACCTACTTATGGCGATTTATATCCTCAATTTTCACAAGGAGAAGTTAATAAAAAAGTCAGCCAGAGTGTAGAGCCAAGCAGACAGTTTTCTCATTTTTTTAATGCCTACACACAAGGTTTTAATCACTTTTGTAGTCCCAAACGAACAGGAACTCTTTTTGAAAGACCCTTTAAGCGAATTGAAGTAAATAGCGATGCTTATTTTTCTAATTTGGTAGTTTACATTCACCAAAACCCAAGAAAGCACGGTTTTGAATACGATTTTAGAATTTATCCTTACTCGTCGTACAACAGTCATTTATCGGAAAAGAAAACTCGTTTGGATAGAGAAGAGGTTTTAGAGTGGTTTGGAAACAGAGAAGAGTATCGTAGCTTTCACGAAGGCGAAGTAGATGATAAGATTGAGGATTTCATTATTGAAGAATAACTATTTTCAGAGTCTGCCGACTACTGCCAAAGTTTAAAGTCTTCTAGTCAAAAGACCTCCATCATTTTTTGGAAAAAAATTAGCTTTCTGTGAATTTATACTGTCCTATAAAATTTGATGAAGGCAGAGTGCAAAATATCTTAATTACTTTTTCTAACTTATTCCTTTGTAAAGTATTGTATAAATGGTATTCATCTAGCTGCCCGTTAGACAAAGTAAACTCTTCTGTTTGGTGATTATGCTTTTTGCTTTCTTGAAATATAACAAGGCTTTCATTTTCTTTTAAATACATTAAGTAAATTCTCGTTTCATTTAGTAAAATGCAAAGTTTATCCTCTTCATTTTTTTCTATCCAAAGTTCACCACAGAAAGATTCTAATTGATGTAGCAGTCTTTCTACCCCCTCATTAGTTTTAAGGTTGAAAAAATAAGCTTCATTTTCTATATAGATTTTCATTTCTGAATATTATTAACCTTACCTCAACTCCTTATTGCCAAAATACTCAATAGAAGCCACCAAAACAGCCCCTACAACCATCAGAGCAACAGCAATAAAAAAATGAGTGTCTATTTCTGGAATGTAGCGCATTGTTTCCAAGACTTTTTCCTTTCCATGGATAATCTCACTCTTGACAACCTTTTTCCAAGGATAAATGATAGAAAGCGACCCCAAAACAAAACCTGTAAGGAGAGCTAAAAGAGCATTTTCATAATTATCGAAAAGCCAAGAGAGTAGCTTGGCAAAAGTTAGAAGTCCTGTAACTGCTCCCAAGGCAAAAGGAACAATAATCCAAAGAAGAGCAAGCGTAGCACTTACATCAAAACTAAGAACAGCCGAAGGCAAATCACTAATTGCACCAATTACTAAAGCATAATTTCCTAAAAGTAGAAGTACAAAAGAACCCGAAATACCAGGCAAAATCATACTACAAATAGCAATAAAACCACAAAAGAATAAATAAATAGGATTAGAACTTCCTTCTATCTGACCACTAAATGAAATGCCAATAGCAGACGTCGCTCCTAAAACAAACCATAAAATAGCTATTACATTCCACTCTTTAATGCGCCTTCCTACTACCCAAATCGTTGCGATAATGAGACCAAAGAAAAATGACATGGTCAATATCTCATGATTTGCTAATAAATATTTGAAAAGTTTGGCTAAACTGATAAAACTTGTAACAATGCCTGCAAAAAGTGTGATGAGAAAAATTAAATCTGTTTTTTGAGCAAACTCTATTATCTTTCCTTTTAAAAGAAGGCTTAAAGTAGAAATGGAAAAACTTCCAATCGCTTCTAAAAGACGTTCATAAATCCCCAACAAGAAGGCTATCGTTCCACCAGAAACCCCTGGAACTACATCGGCAGCTCCCATAGCTACTCCTTTTAAATATAATAAGATAGAATTTTTCATTTTTTCAGTTATTGGTAAGCAGTTATCAGTAACCAATTTTGTCTGTAACTGTGTGTATCTAGTTGTTGTGAGTTGATTAAAAAAAACAAAGGTAGAATAATTTGCATTTCTATTCTACCTTCTAAAATTATTTACGTAGCCATTGCTCTGGATTGAGCTTTTCTTGGTGTCTCCAAATCTGAAATTCAATTTCGTAGGTCTCATCTTTATAATTTCCTGCTGCTCCAATAGGTTGTTTGGCACTTACCTTATCTCCTGTTTTGATTTTGACAGACTTTAAACGAGAATACACTGTAAAATAATCTCCGTGTTGGATGATAACTAAATAACCACGTCCTGCTATCTCACTTACATCAACAACTTTTCCTGCAAATACAGAGCGTACAGGTTCGTTAGGCTGAGTTTGGATATCAATACCCAATTTTTCTATCTTTACAACAGGTTTTCCTTCCTCTTCTGGAAGGTAAGGCTGAACTCCAAAATGAGCCGAAATAAATCCATTTTTTACAGGCCAAACAATTCTTCCTTTAGATTTTGCAAATGAAGTTGAAGTCATTTTTTCACTAGCTGAAAGACTTGCCGAAAATTCTGAATTATTGATAGCTTTACTGATAAGATTATCCACCTCTTTTAATATCTTTCGCTCTTTCTTTAAGTCAGCCTGCAATTTAGACTCTTTAATTTTAAAATTTTGGAGAATTTGTTTTTGTTTGACTCTTAAAGAGGCTAGTTCTTGTTCTTCCTTCTTCTGCACTTTCAAAAGCTCTTGTTTTTCTACCTTGTTTTCTTGAAGTTGTGCTGTTCGTTTACGTAAATTTTCTCTTACGTACTCTATTTGCTTTATTTGTTCTCTACGAAGTAAATTGTACTTTTGAAAATAACGCAAGCGAGCCAAAAGTTCATTAATAGAATTAGAGGCTAAAAGCAGAGATAACTTTTCATAACGGCTATTATTTTTATAGGCAAGGTATAACATAATCCCATACTCATGTTTTAACTCTGCCAAATCTTTTTCTAAAGATGCTATAATAGCTTGATTTTCTCCGATAGATTCGTCTAATAAGCGAAGTTCTTTTCCTATCACACCAACCAACTGTTTTCGCTGATTTATCTGTCCATTTATTGCATAAAGCGAACTCATAGTCGTTTTTTTCTCTTTTTGAGTACGCTTTAATATCCGATTGGTATTTGTAATACGATTTAAAATAGTAGAGCGTTCTTTTTCAAGTTCCTTCTTGTGTTGGGAGAAAGTTTTACTCATACTTCCCAATAAAAGGAATCCAGAAAAAAATGATATGGCTAATAGTCGGAAAAAATTCATCAGTAATATTAAAGATACTTATTCATATAGAGAGATAAATCTGTTTCGAAAAATGGCTTTGTATAATAAACCTAAAACTTTTCTATTTTAGTAGAAAAAAGCTATATAATTACTTGATTTAATACAAGACAAAGCCTTTTTTGACAAAATTTTAGTAACTTTGCTGTAAAGTTAATAATTTTTTGTTGTGCATAATTTGTGAGTTCCTCAAAAAAAATATTTTATCCAAACTCTGTGCAAGAAAAACAAAATTGTGTCGTTTATAAATATAAAAGTTATTCCTCAAAATAGGTAAGGCTTTTACATGGCACATGGTTTGCATTTATTACTTATGAAAATAAACCTGATTAGGAAAGACTTCTATCTTAGCTTATCTTAATTTTTGAACTATAAAATTATTTTACAAATAAAAGGTTATGTATTTGTCTAATTTACAGTCCTTTATTATATTGGTAAGAAATTTAATCACATTAAAAATAATTTATTAATTCTCTCTACTTTATCTTTGATGTAGAATTAAAGTTTAATAGCTAGAGAGTACAAAAAGTGTATTTTTTGATTAATAACCTTACCTATTCTATTTCATTACATAAAACGGTTTCGATATGAAATTCAAGTTACTATTATTACCTATATTTTTGATAGGTTTGTTTTTTACAAATACCTACGTAAAAGGTCAAGCACCTGGAGATGCCCTAGATGCTTTTGTAAAAGGTGAAAACTTTCGTAAACAAAGACAATGGAAAACTGCACTCGAACAGTTTGATATTGCTGTTCAGAAAGACCCATCTGTTTACAAATATCATTATAACAAGGCTCTTTGTCATCTTGTTCTTCGTGAGGCTGACCCTGCCATCGCATCTTTAGAGAAGACAGTTTCTCTAAAAAGCGATTTTGTGGATGCTCATGAGCGTTTGGCTCGTCTTTACAAAATTACAGGAAAGTACGACCAATCCATTGCTGCTTATCAGAACGCTTTCAAATATTCTACTGAACCAAAAAGCAAGACAGATTACAAACTTAATATTGTTCTTATTTTAGATAGAACAAAAAGACTTGAAGAAGCAGGAGCGCACGTAGCAGACCTCAAAAAACTAGCTCCAGATGATTTGAATGTTCTTTATTATGAAGCAAAATATAGCAATGCAGTTGGCAAATACGAACAAGCAAAAGATGCTATGTTAAAGGCAACAGGAATGCTTGCTACTGATAATCCGAAGGAAATTGCTCGTTACTATTTCGAACTTGGATATGCCTACCACCATTTGAAAATGTACGAAGAGAAGGAAAAAGCATTCGAAAATGCTAAATTTGGTCCATTCATGGCTCGCATTACGAAATTAATGCCTCAATACTATCATGCTATTGCTCTCTCTTATTTTAAAGTCTATAACTTGGACAGAAGTAAAGAGTTGGTAGAAAAAGCATTGGAGATGCGTAAAGACTTCCCTCAAGCTCACGATTTGTTAGTAAAAATTGCTGCTTCTGCAACAGATAAATCAGCTGTTATCGAACACCAATTATCATCAATCCAAACAGAACCTAATGCTGTAAAGCGTTCTCAAAAATTTGCAGACCTTGCAGAGCTTCAGTTAGAGTCTCGTAAGTATGAAGATGCTATCAAATCAGCAGATGAGTGTTTAGCTTCTCAGCCTAAAAATTATGCAGTAGTATTTATAAAGGCAATTTCACAGCACAAAATGGGTGCTACACAAGATGCTATCAAGACGTTAGAAGACTTGCTCCAGTTTCCTGGTATAGACGCTGAAACAAAAGCACAATATAATTTTGCTTTAGGTATGTTTTATCAAGGTTTAGAGCAATCTGACCAAGCTGCTGCTGCTTTCACTCGTGCAAAGTATGGCTCATATAAATATGCTGCTTATGAGGAGCTAGAGAAGTTTAAGAAGAATGAAGAAGACTTGAAAGATGAAAAGCTAGAAGATATGGGTGAAGATGAAGATGGTGGTGAGTAATAAATAAATCAACATTGTTATATTAAACCATAAAATAAAACCTCTTCAAAATTGATTTTGGAGAGGTTTTTTTGATGTTTTATATATTATCTTCCCAATTTTTTATCCAAAATGTTAGGTTGTGAAACTCTTCTTTTTCTTGATCTATTTCTTTCCAAGAAATTTGAGTTTGTAGATTGGGCTGTTTTATGTATCCTCTATGATTCCAAAATGCCTCTAAGTTTGCGTAAGTTTTCGGACGAAGAGGATGGTCTTTAGGACGGTTAATTCCACAAAATGTAGTAAACCTTCCTTCTACTACATTTTTTTTCTTGAAGTATGTAGCTGCCCACTTTTCTCTCTCCTCAAAAAAACAAACTCCTATTCCTTGTTTTCTATACTTTTTTCTAAGAACAGATTCTTCAAAATAAACACCTTTACTCACATCATATCCTTTTGCTAAAAATGGAAATTGGATAAATGTATCTGATTCATCTAAGGCTATACAAGTAGAAGCTCCTATTACATCACTACCATCAAAAGCCAACACTACTGCTGCATGCTTGGCGTGTATGTAGGAATATAAATACACCTGCTCGTAATCGAAGTCTCCATCGTATAGATATGGATATTCTCTAAATACTTCCATTCTTAGTGCTGCTAGGTTTCTGATATATGGTTGTATTGCATCACCTGTGAATAACTGTATGTGCATAAATAGATTTGGAATTACTTGTTTTACATGCAATATATACAAAAACTGTTCTTTTAGATAGCTTAAAAGTATCTAAAAGAACAGCTCTATATTTATTTTATCATTTGCTTATTAATCTAAACCTCTAACTCTCTTAGAGTTTCGTGGGTCAAAGGCTTATTGATATATTTACGTACAAAATTATAATTTTTTGCCTTACTCATATCTTTTGGATTGATAGAAGAAGTAAGCATTACAATTTTGCAATAGTTTTGTGTAAATTCTGAAAGTGTATTGAACTGGTCTAAAAATTGAAAACCATCCATTAAAGGCATATCAATATCTAAAAAAATAACTTGTGGGAGTACTTTATTGTCAGGCATATCTTGTGCAATTTTCTCCACGTTACGCAAAAATTCGATAGCACTTTTTGCACCTGAGTGTGTATAGATTTTATCACAAATCTCAGCGGTCTGAATCATTTTCTGATTGATAAGATTGTCGATTTCGTTATCGTCAATCAGCATTACTGCATAAAATTTTTTATCTGCCATACGAATAAATTTAATTCTGGTTAAAATGCTAAAGTAATTGAATGAACAAAACTATAAGGGGAATCATCTAACAGTTTGCTCAAGTGATATTTTAAAAATGAATTTATCTAACAAACTTATGTCTAATAGATTTTACGTTTGATTGAGCTTTACTGACAAAAACGAAAAGCACAAATATTTATGATACAATCTATATAAATTTATTCAAAGAAAAAAATAATCTTTTATGATGAGCATTTAGATTAGATATTAACATATTGTAAATCAAGGTTTAATTGATTTTTCTCTAAATAAAAAGAAAATTTTGAACTCTTTTTCATTTGTTTTACTTGTAGATATACAAATTCTTTCTTAGATTTGCATTCCCTTTCAAACAAAGGTTTCTCTCTCATAAAGAGATTGGGTCTATAGCTCAGTTGGTTAGAGCACCTGACTCATAATCAGGTGGTCCCAGGTTCGAGTCCTGGTGGACCCACA
>NZ_JAHDIG010000111.1 GCF_020630935.1 Bernardetia sp. | reverse complement strand
AAAAATGATATACTAATTTTTGATTTATAGAACTGGAAGTTGGCAAAATTTTTCTTTCCTGCTTGCATTTTTAAAAACGGTACTGTACTTTTGTTATTTAAAATTAGTCTAAATAAAGTAAATTAACAAACTAAAACAATTATAATATGAAATTTAACTGGAAAAACTCGTTTTTTATACTAGGGTTATCAGCAGCTTTGTTTTCTTGTAAAGAAGATGATGGAGATAAAACGTTTCCTGAGTTAGAAGTACCGACTACTTATACAAGCACAAGCTATGAAAGCAATGCAAGTGCAGAGTTAGCTGTTCGCTCAAATCTTTCTGCTTTGTCTTCAACAATGCAAGCAGGCAGAAGTGGTGCAACAGTTACTGAAACTAGCCTAACAACTGCTTTTGAAGCTGGTAGCCCGTCTTTGAAAGACATTACTACTTCATATTATACTGAAAGAATGCCTAATTGGTTTACAGAATTAGCAAAAGCAAGTGGAGGAACATTTGACCCAGCAGAAGCTCCAGCCGGAGATGGGGGAGTTTATGGAAGCTATTTGTTTGATGAGAATGGTTTGGAATTAGAACAAGTTATTGAAAAAGGACTTTTTGGTGCTGCACTTTACAACCACGCACTTACAATTATTAAATCTGATAATCTTACAGCTACTGACATTGATAAGTTAGTTGCTATTTTTGGAGCGCATCCATCTTTTCCAAATAGCGATAATGCTGAACAAAATAAAGATGTTTTTGCAGCAAAATATGCAGCTCGTAGAGATAAAAACGATGGAAATGGTCTTTATACAGCTATTAAAAATAATTTGATTACTGCAAAAGCAGCTATTGAAGCAGGTGCAGACTACAACCAAGACCGTGATAAAGCACTTTCTGACTTCCGTTATAACTGGGAAAAATCAAATATGGCTACTATAATCAACTATTTACTTTCAGCAAGTGCGAAACTTAGCAAAACAGATGCTACTGATGCTGATAAATCGTCTGCTCTACACGCATATAGTGAGTCTGTTGGATTCTTGCACGGTTGGAAGGGTATCTCTGCAAGCGATAAAGCTATTACAGATGCAGAAATTGACCAAATTTTAGAGCTTCTGAATGCTCCTGCTGATGAAACTGCTACTTCTTATACTTTTGTTACGGATGGATTTAATCAGTTGCCACAACTTCAAACAGCGATTGAGAAATTACAACAAATCTACAAATTCACAGACCAAGAAATGGCTGATTTTGCTTACAACTGGGTAAGCGAGCAAGGAAGATAACCCATATTTTTTTTATCTATATTTTTTAATCCTCTTTGTATTTTTATGCAAAGGGGATTTGTTATTTTACATTAAATTTATTCAATTATTGGAACAATCATTCTAAGTTAGAGTAATTATAATTTAATTTACCAATAAAGATGTTACTTTTATGGCACTAAAGTGTGGGCTGCAATATCAAATGGAAATAAATATATCTTATCTCAATGAAATTTTAAATCTCGTTGATGAGGATAAAAATAATAAAACAAGGGAAAGAAAATACTAGAGTACTGGACATAAACAGATATTTGTTGTTCTGTGTGTCATAGAAAAGGTGTTTTAGCATAGCGACACCAACAACTTTTATGTCATGCCTAGTACTCTAAAAAAACACATCAATTATATTATTTTTTTTTAGGAAACTAAACATTAACAATGACTAACAAACCATTCAATTTTTCAAAACTTTTGTGTATTCTCTCTCTATTTTTGAGTTTTGGTTTTTTATCTTGTTCTGCTAAAAAAGACAGTCAAGCAGCAGAACAGATTGAAACAGTAACACAAGAGGAAGAAATTATTACAGAAACAAACCCAACAGAAACCACTATGCCTTCTCTGACAGAACAACTAGAAAGTAAAGCCAATTTATTTAAGGAAAAAGCAGACCCAGAAAAAGTAAAAAACTATGAAGCTGCTATTCAGAAAGTAGCAGAGAGTGGAATTATAGAAAAATCTAAAAAAGAAGGAGACAAAGCTCCTAATTTTACTTTACCAAATGCAAAGGGGGAACAAATTTCTCTTTCTGACAAAACCAAAGAAGGATACACCATAATTACTTGGTATAGAGGTGGTTGGTGTCCGTATTGTAATCTTACTTTGAGAGCTTGGCAGGATATTTTGCCACAGATGCAAGCAGAAAATATACAGTTTGTAGCAATTAGTCCAGAGCTTCCAGATAGTACACTTTCTACAAAGGAAAAAAATGAGCTTGAATTTGAAGTATTGAGTGATGCTGGAAACAAAGTAGCAAAAGAATATGGAATTGTCTTTCCATTAGATGAATCTATCAAAGCACCTTACAAAAATATGGGAATAGAAGAGTATAATGGCGATGATTCTTATACGTTGCCTTTGGCTGCAACTTACGTTATCAATTCAGATAATGAAATTGTATATGCTTTCTTAGATGCTGATTATAAAAAGCGTGCAGAACCTAGTGAAGTTTTGGCGAAAGTCAAGAGTATGAAGTAAAATAGAGAGTAGGACAAAGATTTTGGCTTTGTCCTACTTTTTTACATTCTAACATGGATTCCTTTCTCAAAAAGCTCTTTTTTTAGCGTTGGAACAGGAATTTCTCCAAAGTGAAAAATACTGGCAGCTAGAGCTGCATCAGCTTGTCCTTCTTCAAAAACATCTACAAAATGCTGTGCATTTCCTGCGCCTCCAGAAGCAATAATAGGAATGCTACAAATCTGTCCTAATTTTTTATAAACGTCGTTGGCAAAACCATTTTTTGTTCCGTCGTGGCTCATAGAAGTAAATAAAATTTCTCCTGCACCTCGTTCTTGTGCTTCTTTTGCCCAGTCATAGAGGTCAATACCTAAGTTTTTGCGTCCTCCTCCTGTATGAACTTCCCACTTTCCAGCTTCATTTACTTTTGCATCAATAGCAATAACGATACACTGATTTCCAAACTTTTTAGAAGTTTCTTCAATCAATTTGGGATTTAGAACGGCTGCTGAATTAATGGTAACTTTATCTGCTCCAGCTTCTAAAAGAACCGAAACATCTTCAACACTACTCACTCCACCTCCGACAGTAAAGGGAATATTGAGGTTTTTGGCAATTCTTAGTGCAAGTTCTTTTAGTGTTTTACGCTTTTCGTGTGTTGCTGTAATGTCTAAGAAAACGAGTTCATCGGCTCCTTCTTTAGCGTATTTTGTACCGAGTTCGACAGGGTCGCCAGCAAAACGAAGCTGCTCAAATTGAACACCTTTTACAGTTTGTCCATCTTTTATATCTAAACAGGGAATTATTCTTTTGGATAACATTTTTCTAAATTGAGTGATTTGTTATTTGATAAATTACACCTTTTTGATTATCAAATGTAAAGTCTTTTTTGAAAGTCATTCCTAATTTTTCTAATACTTTTATAGAGGCTTGGTTTTGTTTCATTGCTCGTCCTACAATGGTCTCTAAGTTATATTTCTCAAAACCTAGTTTGATGCAGAATTTCGCTGCTTCTGTTGCATATCCTTTGTTCCAATGCTTTTTAAAAAAGCGAAAACCTATATCATGTTCGTTCAAATTGGGAGAGTATTTTAGACCACACCAACCTAAAAAAGAATTAGTTTTTTTGTCTAAAACAGCCCAACGACCAAAACTGTATTTTTGGTAATGGTCATAACTTTGAACAAACTCTTCAGCTTCTTTTACGTTTTCAAAAGGGCTATCTCCTGTATATCTGATAACTTCAAAGTCATTATTCAAGCTGTATAAATCCCCAGCATCTTGCAATTTGAATTCTCTCAAATATAGTCTTTCCGTTTGCATCAACTCTAATAGAATTTTAAATTAGAATACGTTCTTCGTAGATAGCTTTTCCTACGATAGCACCATCTACACCTAGTTTGTCAAGTTCTATTAAGTCATCTTGGCTAGTTACGCCTCCACTTGCAATAACTGTAAGGTCAGGAAACTTGGCTTTTAACACTCCATAAAAATCAGCATTTAAGCCCTCTAGTGCGCCATCTTTGGTAATATCAGTACAGAAAAACTGTGTAAGCCCTTTTTGCTTCCAGTTTTCTATGAATTCAAAAATGGTAAATTCACTCTCATTTTTCCAAGCATCAGTAAGTAGCTTTTCGCCACGAACATCAGCAGCAAGTAAAATAGATTTTCCTCCAAATTCTGAAAGCCAATCTTCAAAAACTTTTGGTTTCTTCACAGCAATACTTCCTACACTTACCATCTTTGCACCACTAGAAAGAATACTCTCCACGCTTTCTGCATCTCTAATTCCACCTCCAAAATCAATAGTTAGATTAGTCTGAGAAGCAATTTTTTCAAGCGTTTGCAAGTGTTGAGGTTTGCCTACTTTTGCACCATCTAAATCTACAATGTGTAGTCTTTGGATGCCTTTGTCTTCAAATATTTTGGCTTGGTCTAAAGGGTCGGAGTTATATATTTTTTTTGTATCGTAATCGCCATGAGTAAGACGAACACATTTACCATCAATTAAATCAATGGCTGGAATGAGTTGGAGATTCATTTTTTATGTTTTAGTATTTTTTTTATTGTTTAAAGATTTTCAATTTCTTTTTCTGAAAGTCCAGTTGTTTGAGAGATAGTTTTAGAAGAGACACCAGCATTTTTTAAATTTCTAGCTATCTCTAAAGCCTTCTCTTTTTTCCCTCTCTGTTCTCCAGTTTCTTCAGCAGTTTCAAGAACACTTTTTTCTATTCTGATGCTTTCTTGAAAACGGTCATATACTTTTTTACCTTGTTCATCTAGTTTCTCATAACGCATCTTTTCTCTTGCTTCATCTATTCCCTTTGCTTTAAAGTTGTCTTTTATCTCACTATTCTTTAGAAAATAAATCCATTCGTCTAGTGTATCTTTTGCCACATCATCAAAATTATTGACTTTCAAAATATAATACTTTGGAAAAATATCAGCTACTTTGGTAATGTCAAACTTTGTTTTCTGATGTGAGGTAGGCAAAAGTACGTCCTTCAAACGCCTTCCTACAAATTTACCATCATATTCATAAATATAATCTTCTCCTTGTCCTAAAGAAAAATAGACAATATTGATAGAATACACTTTCTTTACTTCTGAATAGGCATCTCCTAATTTGACATATTCTGTGATGAGCTTCGAAACACCATAAATCATTCTATGAAAATAATCTGTTTCTGGACTATTTTGTATTTCCACTAGCATCAGTTCGCCTTTGGTGGTGCGAATGAGAATATCAACTCTGTTGAACTTATCTCTATCCGTTTCTTGGTTGCCTTCACTCTCTAAAATCTGTTCAATTTTTAAATCAAACTTTAAGAGTTCGGTCAGAAAGCCCTCCAAAATTCCAAAATTAGCTTTATGACGGAGCATTTTTTTTATCGCCCAGTCAAAATGAATGAGTTTCATAATTACAATTTTTTTATTTCTTCACTTTATCAACCACCAAACCAACTTCTAAAATTGGACTAAGTGGGTCGGCTTGAGGAACGGCATGTCTGATTTTGAATGTATAAGTTCCTTTTTCTAACTTAAAATTACTCATCGCTACTTGTCTTGTATCAAACGTATCTCCCACGCCAGAACCAACAGGTTGATTATTTTCATCACGAAGTGTAAAATCTACTTTTTCTTCTGTTGCTTGTCCGTCTGGTGTTTCGTAGGTAAGGATAAGTAATACATTTTTGTAAGGAACTCCTATTCCGTGGCGAAGCTCAATAGAAATATCATAATTTCCAGCTTCTTCTACATTTACTTTATAGGTTTTCTCATCGCTCATATTCCATTTAAAACCGACTGCATTTACATCAATATGTTCTCTATGAATATTATTACTCTCGCCACAAGAAGAAAAAAGAAAAGCTACCAAAATAGCTAAAACTGGTAAAACTGAAAAAATTGATTTTGAAAATTTCATGTTATTAAAAAAATTGGTTAATGTGAATTTTATATAAATTTTAATAAGCATGAGTAAATTCTACTCCTGCATACTGCTCTTCAATTTCATTGAGAATATCAAATACTTCTGTTGAACTACTAGATTGAACAAGGCGCATTCTGAATTGTTTGATTCCTTTCAAGCCTTTAAAATAGGCTGCATAATGACGTTTCATTTCATTGATAGCTACAATTTCGCTTTTTTTCCATTCTAAAGAAAACATAAAGTGTTTTCTACAAATATCCAAACGTTCTTTTAAAGTTGGAGGTGGAAGAAGCTCACCAGTTTTCAAGTAATGTTTGATTTCTCTAAAAATCCAAGGATAACCAATAGCAGCACGCCCAATCATAATGCCATCTACACCAAAGCGATTTTTGTATTCTAGTGCTTTTTGAGGCGAATCAATATCACCATTTCCGAAGATAGGAATATGAATATCTTGACTATTTTTGACTTCTGCAATATATGACCAGTCTGCCTCTCCTGTGTACATCTGCTTGCGTGTACGTCCGTGAATGGAAAGTGCTTGAATACCAACCCCTTGCAAACGCTTGGCAACTTCTAAAATCTGAATAGAGTCATAATCCCAACCCAAACGAGTTTTGACTGTAACAGGGAGGTTAGTTTTATTGACTATTTCTTTCGTAAGGAGTTCCATTTTTGGAATATCCTTCAAAATACCTGCTCCTGCTCCTTTACAAACTACCTTTTTGACAGGACAGCCAAAATTAATATCTAATACTTCTGGATTTTCTTTTTCTACAATTTCGGTAGCCTTGAGCATAGAATCTAGTTCTGCTCCAAAAATTTGAATCCCCACTGGACGTTCATAATCAAAAATATCTAATTTTTCTACACTCTTATCTGCATCACGAATCAAACCCTCTACGGAAATAAACTCAGTGTACATCATATCTGCCCCACACTCTTTACAAACAGCACGAAAAGGAGGGTCACTTACATCTTCCATAGGTGCAAGCAACAGAGGAAATTCTCCTAACTCTACATTTCCAATCTTTACCATATTCTTTATTTATTTTTATCAAAAAAAATGACAAGACAAATTTACGAAAAAACTCTATCTTTCAATTTTGAAAAATAAAAAAACTACTCTCATGTATTTAAGAGTAGTTTTTTTATAGAGTATAGCTACAAACTAACTTACTGGCGTTCGATAGTATAATTACCTTCTGCCAAAATTTCTATTGGTTGAGCATCTACCCCCTCTTGTTCTGTTAGTGTAGCATTATTTGTCAATGTGATGGTATTATCTGTTTTTGTCATGATGCGAAAATTATTAAAATTTTCGGCAAAATTATCATCTAAAAAGTCTGTATCTACTTCCAACTGTTCAAAAAGTTGTTGATAAAAATTTTCCAAAAGCAAAAAGTCAGAGTTAGTTTTGTCATTTTTACTCAAATCCCATTTGCCTGTAAGTGTATAGCTACTTGCTTGTCCTACTATTTGATTTGTAAAAATATAAGTATCGTCAGAGTTAAGCTCTAAGTGTGAATTATTTATTACTCCTACTGTACCCAAAGTAGATTTGATATTGCGATAATCTGTACTGTCAGGTATAGTTAATGAAGTAGTGATAGTTGATGAGGTAAATGCCCAATTGCCTTGAAGTGTCTGTTTCTCGTTTTCAATTCTTTGCTCTTCTCTCTGCTCTGGCGTAAGAACATCATCATCGTCTTTACAGGAAGAAAAAAAGATGGAAAAAATGACTAAAATAAATAAAGTTTTGACAAAGTTAGAATAAAAAGAAGAAATAGAGTTTGTTTTTTTTGAAATAAGCATGAAAAAATATTTAGATTAAAAAATAAAACTACTTTTTTGTAGTAATATTAAGTAGTTGAGTAGTACAATTTAGTTTATAAAAACTATTGTCAAGGTCTGT
>NZ_JAHDIG010000110.1 GCF_020630935.1 Bernardetia sp. | reverse complement strand
TATATAATAATAGATTTAATAGTATGGAATTTCAGATAAATAGCGAAGGAAATCATCCTAGAGATAGAGTTATTCAAGATACTGTACAAATGGGAGAAAAATTGCTAGATGCTATGTTTACAGAAGGAAAAATAGAAAATAATCGCATTTTACCTTTTCTACATAAATATTACTATTCTGAACGAGGAGACACAGAAAAATTTTTAAGGAAACTAAAAGAGTATAAAGGGAATAATCAAATAGTAAAGCAGGTTAATCTTGTAAGTCGTTACCAAACCTCATTGTATTATTTATATAATCATTATAATAAACTTGGGTCTGCTTCTCCTATGCGCCTAACTGAGACATTGATAATGAACGTGAATGATACAACACTAGGTTTAGCCTTTATGGGACTTTATGATAATTATATTTTAGAGCCTCAAAATAAAGTATGGTGGATGACAGATGATTCAAAAAATCTAATAGGCATTAAAGTAGAAACGTATATAAAAGGAGATACTATAGAAAAAATGTACAAAGTAACTCCTCAAAAAAATGGCAAACCAAATCCTTTTGATTACGAAAAAATAGACTTTGACTAAGTAAATAATCGTAATTATGTGCGTTCAATACTTTTTGAAATAGTGTCAAAATGCTAAAAATAAGGGTTGTTTTTATTTAATAAATTGTTTACTTTTATAATAGTCAAATTAATTAGTACCCTTGCTTCTCAAAAACCATTGTTATTCCCTAGTTTGAGTAGCTTTATTTTTATTTTTAGAAAAAATTGCTATATCTAATTAAAAATCAACGACTTAAATATAACTTTAAGTTTTTTATTGCTGTTTTTATATGTTTTTTGTCTAGTTCTTTTATTGCTAAAGGACAAGTAGGCAAGCCATTCATATATAACTATACTTCAAAAGAATATAAAGCCCATGTCCAAAATTGGAGTCTCACACAAGATTCTCGTGGTGTGATGTATGTTGGTAATGGAGATGGAGTATTAGAATTTGATGGGCAAAATTGGAGGATTATTCCTATTGATGGAAAGGGAGCAGGTTTTTCTATACTAAATAAAAAACAAGGCATTAATGATACTATTTATATAGGCAGTGTGGATGAATTTGGCTATCTTTTACCTACCTCTACAAATTATCTAGCATATACATCTTTAAGACACCTCTTAGATTCTACTCTTCTTTTAAGTAGAATTGCCGAAGTGTATCAACAAAAAAATGAAGTTATTTTTTACTGTTCTTCTCCTTCTTTGGGTAGAAGCTCTCTCATCATAGAAAATGAAAAAGTAGATACAATTTCTTATACCTCGGCTTACCCTTGGAAGTTTCAAGTAGCCCAACAGCTTTATTATTGGAGCAGACCAAAAGGACTACAAAAACTTTCTAATAAAGAATTTATTGATGTTGAAAATAAAGGTTTTTATGAGAATGCTATTATTGATTTTATTTTTCCTAAAACAAATACGACCACTCTCATCGGATTGAGAAGGTATGAAGTAGAAGAAGACAACAGGCTTAGGGTAACAAGCAGAGAAATATATGAAGTGCCGACAGAGACATTTGAAACGGCTATGCCAAAAGACGTTACACAAGACTATCCACAGTTTCTAAGTTTTCTTAAGAAAGTAAATTTTGGGCTCTCGTCTTATTCAAAAATGATACGTCTCAAAAATCAAGATATTTTAGTGCAAAGTTCTCAAGACGGACTTTTTATATTAGATGAGCAAGGAAATATCAAACAAAATATAAATGAACAAACAGGACTTTTGTCGAATGCTATCTATGAGATAATGCTTACAGACAAAGGAAACTTATTTGTAGCGATGAACAAAGGTATTTCTCATGTAGAAATAGCTTCTCCTATTTCATTTTGGGACAAAAGTACAGGGCTTGATGGAGTTGTAGAAACTATTCATCATTATGAAGGACGAACATACGTCGGTACACATCAAGGTTTATTCTATTTAGATGGTTATAAAGCTAAAAAAGTACAAGGAGATACTCCTCTGAATACACAAACTTGGTCATTTGTCCGTTTTGCTCCTCAAAATCCTGATGGAACTACTGAAAAGGAAATGCTTTTGGTTAGTGACAATAACGGAATACACCAAATAAGTGATTCGACAGCCAAACGAGTGTTAAGGACTACTGCTACGCCCTACGAGTTTTATAAGTCAAAGAAAAGTCCTAATCGTATTTTTTTGCTGCACGGAAACGGAATACGTGCAATGAACTACAAAGATGGAAAATGGGAACTAGAAGAATATATTTCTGACCTACAAGATGATATTAGAATGGCAGCAGAAGATAAGGAGGGAAATATTTGGCTAGGCTCATTTAGAAACGGAGCAATCAAAATTCCTTATTATGAAAATCCTGATGAAGTTAGTGCAGACCAAATAAAATATTACAAAGAAGATAAAGGTTTTGCTTCTCTCAAAAATGTGTTGGTCTATCCTTTTCAAGATGAAATTATTTTTGCCACAGAAAAAGGAATTTACAAATATGATAAAGCAACTGATAGGATGATTCTTGCACCAAAGCTGGAAGGAACAAGCCTTACAGATGGAAGCCGAGATATTTTTTCATTTCAAGAAGGCGAAAATGGTAATTTGATGTATGCGGGATTACAATCCTCTTCTGGTGCTATCGGAATAGCTAAAAAACAAGCTGATGGAAGCTATGAGCTTTATGAAACGCCTTTCAAAAAAATCCCTGAAATGATGGTTTTGGCGCATTATTTAGCTCCAGATGGAACAATGTGGTTTGGTGGTTCAGAAGGCGTTTTTAGATACGACCCAAAAGCAGACTCAGATTATTATACAGCTAGAAATATACTTATTCGTAAAGTGCAAATTGGGAAAGATTCTATTGTGTATGGAGGTTTTGCTCCTAAGTTACCTCAGCGAACAGATGAATATCTGCCAATAACATTAAAGGAAGATTTAGCTTATAAATTCAATTCAATAACTTTTGAATTTGCTTTGCCTAGTTTTGGAGAAGGAAATTCTCTATATCGTTATCGTTTGAAAGGTTTTAATGAGGAATGGAGTGATTGGACAACAGACTCAAAAGCTATTTATACCAATCTTTATGAAGGAGACTATATTTTTGAAGTAGAAGGTAAAAATATATATGGAAAAGTAAGTAATGTAGCAGCATATTCTTTTGCAATACAACCTCCTATGTATCGTCATTGGTTTGCTTATGTTTTATATGGTCTTTTAGGAGTGGCACTTATTTGGTCGGCTGTCAAGTGGAATACACGTCGTTTAGAAAAAGATAAGGAAAAACTAGAAGCTATTGTAGAGGAGAGAACTGCTGAAATTCAGCAACAAAAGGAAGAAATAGAGCAGCAAGCTAATAATGTAATGCTTGCTAATGCTGAAATTAATCAACAAAAGGAAGAAATTGAAGCACAAGCAGAAAGTTTAGTAGATGCAAATTTAGCCATCCAAAAACAAAATCAAGAAATAATACTTCAAAAAGAAGAGGTAGAAAAGTCATACAAAAACATTCAAGTTCTTTCAGAAATCGGACAAAAAATTACACAAATCTTAAATCAAGAAGATTTAGTAAAAACAGTTTATAAAAATGTTAATTCACTTATGCCAGCCGAATTTTTTGGTATTGGTTTGCATAATCCGAAGTTACAACGCCTAGAGTTTTCTGGTTTTATTGAAAATGGTGAAGAACTGCCATTTCATTACGATAGGTTAGAAGAGACTGAAAGTAAAGCTGTCATTTCTTTTACGAAGCAAGAAGAAATCATAGAAAACAATTTTCATGCAGAATTAGAGAAAGTACAGGAACAAACAGGCGAAGAACTCAAAGTAAAAATAGGACAAGTACCTCAATCTTTTGTGTATCTTCCTTTACTTGTTGAGCAAAAACCAGTGGGGGTAATTACAGTTCAAAGTTTAGAAAAAAATGCGTATGGAGAAAAAGAACTAACCGTATTACGCACACTGGCAGCCTATACTTCGATTGCTTTAGACAATGTTTCGGCATATAAAATGATTGAAGATAAAAATAGAAATATTACAGATTCAATTCGTTATGCAAATACTATCCAAGGGGCAGTTTTGCCACATCAAAACGAATTTGATAAGCAATTCAACGAATATTTTATTCTCTATAATCCTAAAGATATTGTTAGTGGAGATTTTTACTGGCTAGTAGAAAAAGAAGATATTACCTATTTGGCTACTATTGATTGTACAGGACACGGAGTTCCAGGGGCATTTATGTCAATGATTGGATATTCTATTCTTATGGAAATAATCAATGAAATACCAAAAATTACTCCTGCTAGTATTTTGGAAGAATTGGATAAACGTTTGGTAAAAGCCCTTCATCAAAATCAAGAATCAAACAATGATGGAATGGATGTATGCCTTTGTGCATTCCATAAAGAGACTGAAGCAAGAGATAGTGTAAGAGTAGAATTTGCAGGCGCAAAACGAGCCTTGTATTATACGATTCCAAATGCTGAAAAACAGGAGTTAGAAACACTTAAAGGCACAAGACGCTCTATTGGAGGTAAACAAAAAGTAGAAAAAGCATTTGAAAACAATGAGATAAATGTACCGAAAGATACAGTGTTTTATCTTACAACTGATGGCTATGTCGACCAAAACAGTCCGAGTGGAGAAAAAATAGGAACACTGAAGTTCTTAGATATTTTGAAAGATATTTCTGACAAACCTCTTGTAGAACAGTATCTTCAATTAGTAAGTTACTTAGATAATTTTCAACAGACCACAGAACAGCGTGATGATATAACCATCATAGGTGTCAAAGTATAAAATATATTTTACATAGGATAGATTAAAATAGAGATTTTACTTTATCAATAAATTATATATGATTACTTTTGGTAATTAAATATAATAAATTGTATTTTTGAAAATGCAAAAAAACATCTCTTCTACATACTATTCACCACAAGTTGTAGCATCTATTCTTACCTCCTTCTCACCCTATCAGAAACGTTTTTTTCAAGATATTCTGACGATTCACTATGGAGAAAAAGAAGATGAAGCTGCTGCCAAAAGTCATTTGACAAAAGGCTATATCAATCAAGAAGGAAACTTTGGAAGAGAAAAATGGACATATTTTTTATCCTATATTTCGCCCTACCACATGCGAGATGTATTGCTTTATGCAAAACTAAAAGGGTTTGATGAAATAGTTTTGAAAATTCTTGCTATGATGGCATATTTTCAAAAAAATGAAAATGGGCAAAAAGGTTTTTTTACAGAAATATTACAGACAGTTCAAGATGCTGTTTTTTTCTTTGAGTTTTATACTGAATCTTTTGGTAAGCCTTTTCCAAATTCACTTAAAAAATCAATAAAAATTTCTTTAGAAAACAAAGTAAAAAAAGAATTTGAAATTTTTTTTAAAGATTTCCCTCACAAAAAAAAACGTTTGGCAGACTGTCTGAACCTTTGCCATCCCAACTTAGATGCGCAAATAGATAAAGCTTTTCTACAAGCAAACTTTACTAAAACAATTCCCATAAAAGAGTGGAAGCAAAAACTTACTAAAGCACATCTACGCAAAGGTTCGTATCAAGAAAAAAGAAACCGTCAGAGTCAATTATGGAGTAAGTTTATTTCTACTGATGAGCTTTCTAGCCAAGAAATATTGGAATATCTGCCTCTGATTTTTAAAAATTCGCCAAGAACGTTAAAATCTGCATTAGAAAAGCTAAAAATGTATTTAGAAAACGAGCAGAATGAGGAAAAAGAAGATAAAATTTCGCCTTTTCAAATTCTCAAGTCGTATCAAGAGATTCATAAGGCGTATGTCAAGCGAGTGCATCGAATTTTGCATACACAAGAGTTTGTAGAAAGTATCATTGCAGAACAAGAAGAGGAATTACACCGTTTGCAAGTAGCTTCTAAGCGCATTTTTAAAAAATGGGAAGGAGAGCTTTTTTTTGGTGGCTATCATAGGCTGATGCTAGTTTTTCATGAACTAGACGAACATCAACGTCTATTTTTTACACAAATCAATAAGCCAAATCTTAGAGAAGCTCCTCAACAAATGGCGCATATTATGGAAAGAAGCATACACATCAATAAGCTACTTTCTACATTTGAAGAGGATTATTTGAGCGAACTTCCTCCTTCTTTAGTACAACAAGAAGGCTGGCGAAAAATTGAAAGACAGGCTCTAAAAAATTTGCGTCGAAAAGTAGGTTTTTTTGGGGAGTTGGCAGACGTTTTTTATTCAGAAAAAGTAGAACAAATAAAGCGTTTATACTTTTATTCTCCTGAAGAAATTCAAGGAGTTTTGCAAGATATTGCGACTCATTTAGAAGAGTTGGAAGATACTATTTTGTACAGGATTCGTGGCAGAATATCTGCCTTCAAAGATATTCAAGAACTGTATTTGGAGCAGGCACGCCCCTCTATGCAAGCAGCCTTACAAGAAATGTTTGAGGTAGCAAAAGGCGTAAATAAGCATTTGACAGAACAGCTAAATAATGCTCAAAAACAGCAAATACAACATTTAAAAAATAATACAGAAACAGAAAAAGATACTTCGAAAAATCTTCTCAATGAGGTTATTGAAAACAAATTGAGTAAAAAGCAAAAACAAAAAGTACGAAAAGGACTTAGTTTGGAAGATTTTCAGAATCTTTATCAAAATGAGGTGCGTCAGAGTTATTGGGACAAAACAAAAGAAAGCCAAAAGGAAGAACTCTCCACCCTTCGGAATCAGCTTCGTAACCAGTTGGAAGATGCAAGAAAAACAATACAAAATATCATCCAAGTAACAAAGGAAGATATAGAAAATACACTTTCTAAAGCACGTAAACAACTCGCTTCTATTTACAAACAAACAGCACAAGAAGAGCAAGAGATGATTCCTTTTTTTAAGGAAATTAGGGGAAAGGTAGAACGTATTTTTGAACGCAAGCCTTTTGAAGAAGACTTCCTAACATTATATCCAGACCTTACAAAAGCAAATGATATTCAAGTAGAATTATTACAAGAAATTTTACCACAAACTATTCAGAATATTTCGCTTCTCAATGATAAGAACGATAATAAAAGGTTTGGTAAAACACTTATTATTTTGGATGAAGCCCTCACAACTGAAGTAAAGGCTTTAGAAAAAGCGAGTTGGCTTTCTGCATTTATTTTTCAAAATTCAAAAAATAAAAAATCTGTTTTTTCAAACGATGCTGTGCAGTTAAAAATTTTGAGTGAAGAAGCATTAAATACATACTATACCCAAAACCAAAAAGACCCAGCAGCATTTCAACATCGTTTGCAAGATTCCATGATGAATTATGCTACTTCGCAGCGTGGGAATTTATCAGTAGCTCTAAGAAAACTCATTCAAGAAAAAGAAACCTATTCACGTATTATTTTTTTAAGTAAATGGAAGCAAAAACAACCTCAATTTCCTTTCAAACTGCTTAAAGAATATCGCCAAAAGCACAGAATTTCTCCGTGTTTTTTTATGGTAAATTTGCAGCCTAATTTATTGCCACAGCTTCGATTGCGTAGGAATGGTGTTTTTGCTGTGCAGGGTGTATATGAAAATTTAGTAGATTGGATTTTAGAAATGGAATGTTTGTGAAAAACCTTGTTGAGGGCTGCATTTGAGTCTCAACGACGGTTGTATGAAGTAGTTAGCTGGTATAATTTTATAAAAAGTTGAACTTTAACTTTGTGAATAGAAAAAGTACCTTTAATTAGATATAGAATGGGTTTTATCTTATTATTTCTCGTTCAAGTATTATGCTTGGACGCACTTTTTTGTCAGCATATGCTGACGAAAAAGTAAGCACAAGATGGAATCCTTATCTTGTCCCATATTTTTTCGGATTAGCTAGTTTATAGCCCTTATCTTGTCCCATATTTTTTCGGATTAGCTAGTTTATAGCCTTGTATCA
>NZ_JAHDIG010000109.1 GCF_020630935.1 Bernardetia sp. | reverse complement strand
GTGGAGAATATCGGATTCGAACCGATGACCTCTTCGCTGCCAGCGAAGCGCTCTAGCCAACTGAGCTAAATCCCCTTCATGTTTGTCTGAAAAGTAAACTAATTTCTCAAAAATGTAGTTCCTTTTTCAGTAGATATTTTTCAAATCTAGCAAATAAAAACAGTTTTGCTGATAAATACAAATTTTATTTTATTTCGTACCTTTGCAAACACAAAAAATAATATCGAATACCCTAAAATAGGCATTTTCAATAATCAGTCTATTCAATTCGTAATTTATAATTCGTAATTAGTAATTTCATTCATGCGTAAAGTAGCTTTTTATACATTGGGTTGTAAACTCAACTTTTCTGAAACTTCAACGATTGCACGCCAGTTCGAAGAGCGTGGATATGAGCGTGTAGAATTTAATGAAACACCAGATATTTTTGTAATTAATACTTGTTCGGTTACAGAAAATGCAGATAAAAAGTGTAAACAGATTGTAAAACAAGCCAAAAAAACCTCGCCTAATTCTTTTGTGATTATCATTGGTTGTTATGCACAGCTCAAACCACAAGAGATTGCGACTATCAAAGGAGTTGATGCTGTTTTGGGCGCAGCTGAAAAATTCCGTTTGTTTGAAGTATTGAATGATTTTGAGCAGAAAGATACTGTTCAGCTTTGTGCTTCTGAAATCTCCCAAGCAACTGAATTTAATACAGCTTATTCTTATGGCGACCGTACACGCACTTTCTTAAAGGTTCAAGATGGTTGTGATTATAACTGTGCTTTCTGTACCATTCCACTAGCAAGAGGAAACAGCCGAAGCGATACAGTAGAAAATATTTTGAAAGCTGCTAAAGAAATTGCAGCTACGGATGTGAAAGAAATTGTCTTGACAGGCGTAAACACTGGAGATTATGGGCTGATAAACGGTAAGCGTGTACATACATTCTATGAGTTAGTTCAAGAATTAGACAAAATAGAAGGCATTGAGCGTTTCAGAATTTCATCTATCGAACCAAATCTTTTATCAGATGAAATTATTGAGTTTGTAGCACAGTCTAAAAAGTTTGTTCCTCATTTCCATATTCCTTTGCAGTCGGGTAGCGATGAGATTTTGCGTTTTATGCGTCGTCGTTATAAGACCAGTTTGTACCGTGAGCGAATTGAAAAAATTAAAAGCCTAATGCCAGATGCTTGTATTGGAGTGGACGTAATTGTCGGTTTTCCAAACGAAACAGATGAGCATTTTATGCAGACTTATGATTTTCTTCATAGCTTAGATATTTCATATTTGCATGTCTTTACGTATTCGGAACGCAAGAATACAAAAGCTGCCATTATGAAAAATGCCGTTCCAAAATCGGTGCGTGCAGAGCGTTCGAAGATGCTACACGGCTTGTCAGATAAAAAACGTCGTTATTTCTATGAATCTCAACTTGGAAAGACTAAGACTGTCTTGTGGGAGAATGAAGTAAAAGATGATAAAATATTTGGTTTTACAGAAAATTATGTTCGTGTAAACCAGCCATACAATGTTTTGCTTCCTAACTCTATTCAAGAAGTAGAATTAAAAGATTTTGATTTTTCTAATAATAATATGACAGTTAATGTCTTGGCTATTTCGGAGTTGGTTGAGTAGGAATACTCTGCCTATTTTATTATAGAAATCTCAATAGTTTTTTGTAGCTTTAGGTAGAATTTATCCTATAATCCTTTTGACCTAACGCTACTTTGGCTGACAAAATCGTATCAAAAAATATTTCTTCTCTTACTAAATTTGATGCTCGCAAACTACACGTTTTGGCGAATCGCATACAGATTTTTTATTTAGATGCAAAAGGATGTATTTCTGATACTTGTCAGTCGGTTTGGAAAATCAATCAAGAAAGCAAAAGCAATTTTTACGAATTATTTGAAGCCTTTGCAGTCCACAGAGAAGCTATTGAGTTTTTGTCTGATGCTCCAATAGACACAGAAAGTCAAAGTCTTGCCATACCCAATGTAGAACTCACTTTTGAAGAAGAGACTTTCTTTGTAGATGCACTTTTCCAAAAGCCTCAAAACTCTAAAGAGAACTTTGCTTTAGAATGTCTGATAGAAAACAAAAGTGAATATTATACAGCTGTATATCAGTTGGAAGAACGCAATAAATTACAAGAAATTGAGTTTTTGAATGAAAAATGGCAACTTACCAAAGAGGCTGATATTTTAGAAGTCAATCATCAGAAAGAACTTACAGCACTCAACGAACAGTTGCGATTAGATTGGACAAATTTGCTTGCAAATAATCTTAAAAAGGTAGTTACAGAAAATTTTATTCAGTCTAGTCAAGGCAAATCGTTTGAGCATCTTATTGCCTTATCTGATTCTTTTGAAAAAATAAGTGGGATTTGTCTTATTCCAAAAGAAATAAAGTCTTTTTTATCACTTGAAAATCGTTTTCTATATGTTGGAAAAAATGACCTTCATAGAAAACTCATCCAAACGACAATAGAATTAGCAGGAGGAAAATTTATAGAAAAAGAACCACAAAATTTAGAATTTGATTTTTCTGAAATAGATTTTATATTTATAGAACAAGATATTATAAAAAAAGAAATAGAAGATACAACTTCGTTTTGTTTACTTGTTCCTCCTTCTTTTTTGGAAAAAGAACAAAAATGGGTAAACAATGAGGTAAATTTATTGATTTATCCTTTGTATCCGTTTCAAATTTGGCAACAACTACTATCCTTTATCAATACAAATACTATGAGCTACAACGAAAAAATTGACCTTTCACAGATTTATGAAATTGTAGATAACGAGCCGATGCTTGTTCAGAATATGCTACAAATTTTAGATAAAAACCTTAGAGAATATCCTGCACAGCTTCAAAGAGAGTTTAATGAAGGAAAGCTAGATACGCTTCGCCAAACAGTACACAAATTCAAATCTTGTACGGCTTATACAGGACTTACAAAGTTTAATACTACCCTTTCAGAAATTGAAGCCAGCCAAGAAAATGGTTGGACAATCGCCCAAATTAAAGACAAATTAGAATACGTTTTGCAAGCCATTCCTGTAATCAAGGTGCAGGTAGATGCTAAATTGAAGGAATTGGAGAAGGAGTTGTCGTAGAGAAAAGATAAATAATAAGTCAGAACATTGTAAGGATAAAATGATGGAAAATAATCAAATACCTTCAAAAGAAGAATTAGTCGATTATGCTATGGCAGCTATGGTAGAAGGATTACCTAAGAACTTTCAAATTGCTTGGTTAGAATATGAAAGGTTAGGCTCAAACCATAATAAAATTAATTACTACTGTGTCATTGAAGAAAATGGAAATATAGAGGAGTTTTCCCCTTCTGACTCTTTCGTTCCTATCAAATGTATAGAGTTAATGAATAATTATTTGGAAGAAGAAAACAAAAACTGGAAAAAAGCCATTCTAAAATTCACACCTAATGAATTAGAACTTGATTATGAATTTGATGAATAAAGCAGCTTACAAAAACGTTTTCTTAAACTCTGCTTTTACAATTCCCATTACTTCTGCAAATGAAGCGAAGGGAGTTCCATCTTTTTTATTTTGCTTACTAATCACTTGGATAATTTTCATGTGCTTGAAAATATCTTTGTAGGCTTTCAGAATCGGAGTTTTGGGGTCATAAATATGCGCAGGCTCAGAAGCTACGCCATTTACTTCCATTATTTTAATGCCTTTTCCTTGTTTGAAATCCTCAATAGAAGAGACTTTTATATCAAATCTTCCATAATAATAATTTTTTAATGGCTTCATTATTTCATCAAAAGCAGCTCGGTTTTCTTCTGTGATAAGACTATTTCCGTCTAAAAATTTTGTTCCTCTACAATGATTTCCAATATGCTCTAAGACTATTTTTTTATTTTTGGGAATTGTTATACTCCATTCTTCTGCAAATTCTTTTTTCAATCGCTTTTTCTGAAACCTTGCTCTATCAGAATCTTCTATAAGCTGAGCAAGTGTCTTTCCTCCATCTCCTGTTACACTTAAAAACTCCTTTTGTACGATAGAAGTAATGGCAGAACTCCTAAAATTTTTAATTCTGGAAACATCTTTTACTTTGCTAATCAAACTATTTGGCAATCTATAATACAAAACACCTAGTTCAACAGGTTCTTTTAAAAATTCTTGTATGATAAAGTCCGATTTATTTTGCTGAAAATAATCTTGTAAATATTCTTTGAGTTCTTCAAAAGAATCCATTTTCTCCACACCTTTTCCACGCTCTCCTATTTCTGGTTTAATAATAAATGGAAAATCAATTTCTTTTTTTTCTACTTCTGATTTTACAGTTTCAAAAGCAGTATCATTTTTAAAATACAATGATTTGGGAAGATATTTCTCATCTAAAAGTTTGAGAATATTTTGCTTAGGTTGTCCTTGAAGTCCACTCAAAGGCACAGCAGGATTGACAGAAGTAAAGTAGGCAAGCGACCCCGAACGCAATGCCAAATACAAACCATAGGGAACAGTAGGTAAATAGAAAAACCAAAACGACCAATATTCAAAATTCGTTAGTTTTATCCACCATAAAGGTTTTTTCATATAAAAATCTGTCGTTGGTGGGGACACCAACAACGGCTAAAGTGTATGAAATGCGTTAAAATTAGTTAGAAATGGTTTCTTGATGTTGGAGCGTTGCATAAGCGACACCAAATTCATCTGCAATATTAATATGTGGAAAAGCATTTCTAACAGCAATCTTGATAATGGCAAAATGATGAATCGTATGTTCTAAAACATAATAGAGTTCTCTTTCAGTTGTAGAAGTCAGCTTTGTTCTAGCGTGTGGTAGTGTAGCAAAAAGCTCTAGTTCGGTTTTGTTATCCAAATTTTGAAGCTTTTCGGCAATACTTTGAGATGTTTCTAATGCTTTTTTAGTGTAGTTTTCTAAATCAAGATTGCGCTTACGAGCATCATAATCTACTGATTTATTTTCTATTCCATCCAATAAACAAGTGTAAAACTCTAAAATATGTCTAACGTGTTTTCCTATCGTATTTTGTGAAATTATTTCTAACGGATGGGCGTATTCTATATCTGAAAGTTGATTTAAAAGTTCATCAAGCTGCTTCAAAACAGCAATATTAGATTGATTCATAAGGAGATTTTTTTCGAAATAAAAATATCTTTTATTGTTCTTCTGTGTATATGTGTCTTCCCTTTTGTGTCGTAATGCATCTACGATAAACCCTTTTTAAAAGCTAATTGATACGCAATCAGCTAATTAAAAAGGGTAGTTATATTTTTGTAAAAATACGGAAAGTCTAAGAATTAATAATGATTTGGGTACTAATCTATATAAAAATTAGTTTTTCACCTCTACATTTAGGAAGACTTTTACATCGTCTGAAAGAATCCAACTAGAACCACCCACACCAAAATCTCTTCTATCTATTTCAAAAGAACCATTGAGCTTATAACCTCTACTTGTTTGGCTGTAAGAGAAAGGAAAAGAAACAGATTTTGTCTTTCCTTTAATGGTAAGCTCAAAAGTAGCGTTGTACTTGCCATCACTTACTTTTGAGATACTTGTAGATTTCATAGAAATTTTTGGATGCTTTTCTACACCAAAATATTCGTCTTGCCTCAAATGTTCATCCCTTTTATTATTATCTGTATCAACCGTTTTTGCAGCCACACTCACATCAAATTTACTGCTTGCAAGGTCATCTGGGTTGAAATTTACTGTTCCTTGAAAGCCTTTGAAACTTCCATCGACAGTAATTCCTGCATTTTTAATTTTGAAAGTAACGGATGAAATAACAGTGGCATTTGCTCTATTGATTTCTTCAAAAGATAAAGAAGTGGGAGAGCTAAAAGACATACAACTAAAAATAAGGAGAAAGAAAATTGAGAAAATTGAAATTCTAGTATTCATAATAAATTAGATTGAGCTAAAAAAATATTTTAAAATTATTATCAGAATTATCAGTAAAGCAAAAACTATTTTGCTCTTAATTTCCCCTTGTTAGTATTGTTTGAATAACAATCTGCTATAATTATACCTAAAATGCAACTATAGTCTCTTTTTTTTGTCAAAACTCTTAAAAAGTTACGCTATTTCTTTTATATAGAAATAGTTAGCTCTGGAATGGCTTTCAGTTTTTTTGTATATTTAATCATACAAATGAAAGCTATTTTAAATTACCACCCTATATGAAAAACTTATACTTTCTTGGTTTACTCCTTCCTCTCATCTTCTATTGTTCTAGTATAAATGCTCAATGTAGTGGTTGTACTATTACTCATAATACTGCTACTGGAAATATTACAGTCAATTCAGGACAAACACTTTGCATTACCTTTGCAGGAACTTTTACAGGTCAAGTAAACCTAAGAGCTAACGCTAATCTTTGTATTTCTTCTTCTACTGTTTATACAGGTAGTCTAAACCTTTGGGGGAATAATGCTAGTGTACAAAACCATGGCACTTGGAATACAAGTCTAAACATGACCAATCGCCTTACTTTTAATAACTTTGGAACATTTGATGTAGGTAGCCTACAAGTTAATAGCAATGCCACTTTTACAAGCACGACAGATATTACTGTTACTGGAGATATTACTAATAACGGCACATTCAATGTCGCAGGTAGTGTAACAGCAAGAGATTTTAGCTCTAATTCGGGTAGTGTAGTTATCGGAGGAGATTTGAATGCTAGAGATGTCAGAACAAATAGCCCTATGCAAGTAGGAGGAGATGCTAACCTCACAGGAAATTTACAAGTTAATGGAACAGCAACACTCACTATTGCTGGAGATGCTACTGTAGCTGGAAATGTAGAAAATAATGGTACACTAGATTTTCAGTCTTCAACGACAATACAAGGAAACTTGAGTAACAATGGTGACCTAACATTTGAATCTACTTTTTCTGTTACAGGAGATGTAGCAAGTAATAGTGGTTCTACCTTAACAGCTAATGGAGCAGGTACAATAGGAGGAGATTTAGACGTCAATCAAGCAGATATAGATTTTAACGGAAACACTGATATTGGTGGAGATGTAGCTGTAAATAGTGGCTCTACGTTAGACTTTAATGTAGGAGGTTCTGTGGGTGGAGATGTAGATGTAAATGGAGGCACTCTGACAGCAAATGATTCGACAGTTGATATTACAGGAGACTTAACAAATAACGGAAGCATACAAGCTGGAGGTGCTTGTGGTAGATTTAATGTAGGTGGCGAAACACGAAACAATAGTGGTACAGTAGGTACAAATAATGTCCAGTTAGATATTTGTGATAGTTCAGCCCCTCAATCACCTCCAAATAATGGTTGGGATGTTCAATTTGCAGGTGCTGGAAATTTTGGCTCAAACTTGAGTTATTGTACTTGTTCGCCTACACCATTACCCATCGAACTACTGTCTTTTACTACTAAAAATGTAGAAAATGGAATACTTCTTAATTGGAAAACAGCTTTAGAAATAGACAATGACTACTTTCAAGTAGAAAGAGCTCCTTTTAACAATATTTCTAACTTCAATAGTATTGGCTTTGTACAGGCTGTTAGTGAAACTAATCCTATAAACAACTACAACTTTACAGATACAGAAGTGAGAAGTTCTGAAAAGTATTATTATCGTCTTAAACAATTAGACGTTGATGGCAGCTTTAATTATTCGCCTATTATAGTGGCAGAATATGAAAGTGATAGTTCATTGAAATGGAGAATAAAATCATCTAGTTGGGAATTAGAAAATATTGGTACTAATCAATCTGTACAGATTGGAGTGTATAATATTTTTGGAGAAAGAATAGAAAAATGCACTCTTACAAAGGATATTTTTAAAATTGACGTGTCTTCTCTTTCAAAAGGAATATATATTATCAAATATATTCAAGGAAGTAAAGTTCTTACTCAAAAAGTTAATCATTAATACGTGTGGATAGCTTAAAGGCGTATCTTTGGTATTTATTTTATCTACACCAACAGACAACTTTTAATAGCACTATGTGCTTTACTCCAAAGTCATTTTGCTTTTTAGAGCATCTATAATTTCTTGATTTCTGATTAGGTTTTGTTTATATTGGTTTTACTTTAAAAGTTGAACTTGTTTAAGAATGATTTTCTAGTGCAAGATCTCATC
>NZ_JAHDIG010000108.1 GCF_020630935.1 Bernardetia sp. | reverse complement strand
AATTTTAAAATCACAACTTTTAAAAAATAAATTTGAATTTCTTTGTTGTTGTGTTGTGGTATGATTAACGGCTTTTTCTGATTGGGGTTACAAAAGTAATATCTCTTTGCAGAGAATCAAACTTTAACTTAAAAGCATGCAACCCCAAATTAAAATCATAAAAATCAATCATTTACAGAATTTTATTTTAACAAATCAACTAAAAAAACATTATAAATTCTGAATTTTCAAAATTTTAACTTAAAAGTAATACTATCAACATTTTTAGTAGTTAATAAATCATAACGAAAAAACAAGTTGCAACCCCTACCCCAAAACAGAATTTTATTTTACAAACATAAAATATTCCAAATTTTATACTGAGCAATACTATTAACGTCATATAACTTAGATTTTACTTTTTCATACATTAAAAAAAGTTAAATGAATAAAATAAAAAAAAGCAGCATTTTTCAATGCTGCTTGGTATCTAATTTTTTGATTATAAGTCAGTTGTCCTATTTATTTCTGTACTACTAATTTCTTAACTGTCATATAGTTTTTATACTGACATTTTACCAAATACATTCCATTTTTCATAAAACTTGGCAGTACAATTTCTTTATCAGCATTATAGAGAGAGTTTGGATTGAGTGTATATTTTCCTACTAGCTTTCCTGTCAAATCCATAATTTCTACTTGTTCTACATTTTTACTAAAACGTATTTTGTCTTTTGCTGGATTTGGATACACTACCAAACCTTGTTGCCACAACTCAAATTCATTTTCTTCTTCTGTATCTTCAATTCCTGTAACTATATCTTCTTTTGAAAAAACAGGTCGTAACATCAAACTTCCCTCTACAAACTGATTTTGTTCCCAGTAATTACGTACATTGAAAAAGAGTTTACTTTTAGAATCTGTCTGTGTGTCTAGTCCAATTGGCAACATATTTTCTCCCAGTTGCTGAATACCGATATAAATAGTATCTGAAACATTTAGCTTACGAGACAGCTCAATACGATTGAACTGATTTATTCCTTCTGAATATCTCAAAATAGCATTTTGAGTCAGCATTACTGAATCTTTAATATCTGTCCTTGATAGATCAATTTTTTGCCAAACTCTTAGATTGAAAGTCTGATTTTCTACACTTGCGCCAATACGTGCAAAATAAATATCAATGTGGGTAAGCTCATCAGGCTCTGAGATATAATATTGATAAGCAATTTGACCAAAACGCTGATTTATTCCTGCTGCAAACTCTGCTGTTCCGTCATCATAAGCATAAAAATCTTTGAAAGTTGAAGTCTGACTAATTGTATCATTGTCTCTTGTATAAACTCCTCCAAAATTCTCATTGGGTTCTCTTGTATTGACTTGAAACTGATGCGTAATTGTCATAGAATCTTGTCCTTGTGGAAGAATACTAGCATTAGGAATAGCCACTATTTCTACGTCTCTTTCAAATCCTTCTACTAAATCAGAAGAAGAGGCTGCATCTGAATCTAATCCATACCAATAGCCCAAAATTTGCTGAGTTTCTTCATTTCTAACTTCACACAAATAAGAAATAACATTGAATGTCTCATCCAAGTTATTTACAGAAGAAAAAATAGAATCTGTCAGATAACGAGTAGTATCACTCCAAAAATGACTATACGGAACTGCCGAATAAGGCTTGATAAAATGTGTTGGAGTTTTGCTAGTAGCTACATCTAAAAATACAGTATCAGAAGGAGTTCTACTTTTATTAAAGTAAATATAATCTATATTCCAAACATCAAATGCACCTGAAAGGCGATTGAAAGAAGTAAAACGAAACTGCAAACTATCGTGAAAAAACTTTTCTTCATCTACACTCAAAATAACATGTTCAAAACGCTTGGTGTCAATTCTACCTCCACGCTTTTCCCATTTTTGCTCCCAATTTCCTTCATTATCTAAAAATTCTAGCTTTAGAAAATCGGTAGTATCAGGAGTTTCAGCATTTCCACGAGCCTGTACCATAAACGAGAAGAACACTCCATCTCCTGTATCTGTAGAAGTTAAGTCTATTCGTTGCGAAGTAAGCGTATCTCCAAGTCCTTGACTGGTAGGGAAACCTTGATTGTACGGTTCTCCATTGGCAGCCACACCATCAAAGGTAGCTACATTTTTTGTTGGTGGATTCAGACCAATACCATTGTTTATAAAAACACCACTACCCTTCATCCATTTTGTTGTGTCTGGTGAACCTACAGGAGTTGTGGAAAAATCCTCAAAGAAAGGTAGCTCCAACACAATCGTGTCTGTGGCTACACTATCTATTTTAAATATCTTGTTTAGTCTTACAGACTTGGCTTTATTTGCTTTTTGCTGTGTTGTTGTGTTTTGCTGAATTGGATAAACTAATAACTGTCCAACTGCATCTGTATAGATTCCTAAACTTGTAAAAACAAGTAGGAAAAAAATTATTATTGTTTTAGTCATAACTACAAAAATAAGGAAAAATAAGAGTTTTACCGATTAAGATTGATTTTAGAAGGGCTAGAAAATATTTAATTTTTGTAGAGTTTTTTTGCGATAGCTTTTTAGGGTTTGATGGATTTAATATGCTAATTTTTGCTTTTTGAGGACTACAAATGTATCATTTTCTTACAGATTTCAAAAATTTAATAGTACTCTAGTTCTGCAAAATAGCCTTTATCATTTCTTCAAAAGGCAAAGCATCTAAAAACAGTCTGTCTGAATAAATATTTGCCAACAAACGAATAAAACTTGGCTCTCCATCTATTTGGATATATTCTATTAAAATATTTCCATAAAATTGTGGCAACTGACCATCACTTCTGAGTTCGTTTCCCACTTCTTTATTTGTTCCATAGACAGGTTTTAGATAATGCTTTTCTATCGTCTCTACATAATTGGTTCGTTCGTAATGAGCTCTATCAGATGTATAGAGTTTGTAAGGATAAGGCAACTTTAAAATAGATTCTTTAAGTTTGTCAAATAAAAAACGAAACTGTTTGGTACTCATTGCATTGGTATAAGAAATAGCTATTCCATTGGAGGCTGCTGAAGAGAACAAATGCACTTGAATATCTTGTGAAATAAGTCCTTGTCTTTTCAAATGATATGATTCATAAATACGAGCCAGCCAATAGGTAGCATCTCCACTAGAAGACCAAATTTGAAATTCTAATTCTTCTTTTTCCGACCTTTTCAAATTTTCCTTTAAGATAGGAATTGTTTTATTTCGTTTGGGAAAGAGTTTTTTAAAAATATCATCGAAAAAATCCATAGATTAGAAGCCTTTTTTGGTAAGAATAGAAGCTGAAAGCAAGTTTGTTGAATAATTTTTATTAAATCTTTAAACAAAAATATCAACATTTGTTTATAGAGAGTGAAAATAAAACGCTGGTCTTGAAGAAAAGCATCAGAAAGATATTATTTCTTACCAAAGTAGCCGTTTTTTAAACAAACTTACCCAAAAATATTTTTACCAAGAAATTGTTTAAAATACGTTTTATTATTTGTTCATTTAATCTTATTTATTCTTAAAACCTATGCGTGTTTCTGTCTTTAGAAAAGAACATTTCAATGCTGCTCATCGTTTAAATAACCCAAAATGGTCTGCTGAAAAAAATCAAGAAATATTTGGCAAATGCAACAATGAATATTATCACGGTCATAATTACAATCTTATCGTGCAAGTAACAGGTGAGATAGACCCAGAAACGGGTTATGTTGTAGATATGAAATGGCTTAGTGATTTGATAAAAGAGCATATTGCAGACCGATTCGACCACAAAAATCTCAACTTAGAGATTCCAGAGTTTAAAGACATAAATCCGAGTGCTGAAAATATTGCTGTCGTGATTTATAATATCTTACGCTCCAAACTTAATTCAAACTTAGATTTAAAAATCAAACTTTATGAAACTGAACGCAACTTCGTCGAATGCCCAGCCTAAAAAGGTAAATGGCACTCACAACCACGACAAACAAGTCAGTCCAGACACAACTATTACACTTCCTACTAACAAGAAAAACCAAGTGAAAACAAAAGAAAAATCATCTCTTCAAAACAAACAAGATATAGAAGAAAATTTAGAAAGCATTGGAGAGAATCATATTGCTACTTCCATAGAAACACCACTACGCAAAGATGCTTTTGAGCTTGACGATGATACTAAAATAGAAAAAATAGCAGCTCATTTTAAAGAAATAATGGACATTTTGGGATTAGACCTAACAGATGATAGCCTACAAGGCACGCCAAAGCGAGTTGCAAAAATGTACGTAAAAGAAATTTTTAAAGGTTTAGACCCAGAAAATAAACCTCCTACTAAAATGTTTGAGAATAAGTTTGGTTACAATCAGCTTTTAGTAGAAAAAGATATTAGCTTTCACTCTCACTGCGAACACCATTTTGTTCCGATTCACGGAAAAGCACATGTTGCCTATATTTCAAATGGTGGTGTAGTGGGACTTTCAAAACTGCATAGAATTGTAGATTATTTTGCTCGCCGTCCACAAGTACAAGAACGTTTGACCAATCAAATAGGCGAAGAACTCAAAAAAATGTTGGGTACAGAAGATGTAGCTGTCGTTTTGGATGCTGCTCACATGTGCGTTTCGATGCGAGGTATTCAAGACCAAACCAGTACTACCATTACAAGTTTTTATAGTGGTAAATTTAATGAAGAAGCTACACGAAGTGAGTTTTTGAGATATATTCAGTAGATTTTGATTAAAATTTTATAGTATATATTTGAGTCGTTTCTAATTTTTTAGGAACGGCTTTTTTTGTAAATCTTATTTTTTTGAAATGAAAACACCTCTAGCACTCAAGATAGAGAATTATGAGAAACCTATTAAAGAATTAATTGGTAAAGCAATTCTGTCAGTACATTATTATGAAATAGATTATGGAGAGCCTTATTGGAATAGCATAGACCATCACTCAATAGATTATGGTCTTGAGATAAAAACAGACGATGATGAGACTTATTATTTTATATGGGATAAACAATTTGTCTGCTACGATTTGAAATTTACAAAAGGAAAAATTCAGCAGGAATTTTCTCAAAATGCAAATGTAAAGATTCATAGAATTACACACCAAAACTGGAATGAAGTAATAGGTAAAAAAGTAGTTTCTATACAGAGTGTTTGGTCTTATATTTTAGACAAGGATGGTACAATTTACTATCCTGAAACCATTCAACTCAAATTCATAAATAATAGAAACGTTTGGATTTCAGCTGTTGAAATCGGAGAAGGTATTACTCCTTGTATGGCTGACCACATTAGCGTATTTTTTGATGAAGGTACAATGAATAAGCACAATATCAATTCAGAAAATAAGCTATAATTTCTAAATCAAAAATGGTTTTCGTTTCTTTGTGAAAGAATTTGAATTAATCAATAATTTAACACCAATAGGCACACACTATGGCAACAATGACAGAAACATCTGCAATTCAAGATGTATTGAATAAATTAGGAATAAAAGAACATAATGCTTGTTACTCAACAGGTTTAGAGTGGGCTTCTACTGGCTCAAGAGAAACTAAAAAAATATACTCTCCTGCTGATGGAAAACTTATCGCATCAGTAGATATGGCTACCAAAGAAGATTATGATACAGTAATCAAAAAAGCACAAGAAGGCTTTAAAAAATGGCGTACACTTCCAGCTCCTGTGCGTGGAGAAGTTGTTCGTCAGATAGGCGAAGCTCTTCGCAAGCACAAAGATAACTTAGGAAAATTGGTAAGTTATGAAATGGGTAAAATCTATCAAGAAGGCTTGGGCGAAGTACAAGAGATGATTGATATTTGTGATTTTGCTGTTGGTCTTTCTCGTCAGCTTCACGGCTTTACGATGCACTCTGAACGTCCGATGCACCGTATGTACGACCAATATCACCCACTTGGTGTAGTTGGAATTATCTCTGCTTTCAACTTCCCAGTAGCTGTTTGGTCTTGGAACTCAATGTTGGCTGCTGTTTGTGGTAATGCTTCAGTTTGGAAACCATCTGAAAAAACTCCTTTCACAGCTCTTGCTTGTCAGAATATCATTAAAGATGTTTTGAAAGATAATGATGTTCCAGAAGGAATTTTCTCTGTAATTGTAGGCGATGCAACTATCGGAAAAGCAATGGCAGAAGACGAGCGCATTCCACTCGTTTCAGCAACAGGTTCTACTCGTATGGGTAAATCGGTTGGAGCAGCAGTTGGAGCAAGATTAGGTCGTTCTTTACTAGAATTAGGAGGAAACAACGCTATCATCGTAACACCAGAGGCAGATTTAGAAATGGCTATCCGTGCCATTATCTTTGGAGCAGTCGGAACGTGTGGACAGCGTTGTACATCTACACGTCGTCTGATTTTACACGATTCTGTATATGATACTATCAAAGAGCGTTTGGTAAATGCTTACAAAAATCTTCCTATTGGAAATCCATTAGAGCAAGGAACACTTGTAGGACCACTTATCGATAAAGATGCTGTTAAAGGCTTTGAAAACGCACTTAAAGAGGTACAAGCAGAAGGTGGAAACCTTATCTGTGGTGGCGAAGTTTTGGAAGGCGACAAATACGCATCTGGAACGTATGTAACTCCAGCTATCGTAGAGGCTGAAAATAGCTACAAAATGGTACAGGAAGAAACATTTGCACCAATTTTATACTTGATGAAATATTCTGGTGATGTAGAAAATGCAATCGCTATGCAAAACAATGTTCGTCAAGGACTTTCTTCAGCTATCTTTACTAAAAATATGCTAGAATCTGAAAATTTCTTGGCTCATTGGGGTTCTGACTGTGGAATCGCTAATGTAAATATCGGAACTTCAGGTGCAGAAATCGGTGGAGCTTTCGGTGGCGAAAAAGAAACTGGTGGAGGACGTGAGTCGGGTTCTGATGCTTGGAAAGTATATATGCGTCGTCAGACAAATACTATCAACTACGGAACAGAACTTCCTTTAGCTCAAGGAATTAAGTTTGATATATAAAAAAGGTTCATTATTGGTAGAGACAATGCATGCATTATCCCTATATAAAAATTATATTTTAAATCCTTTCTCTTTGAGGAAGGATTTTTATTTTGCTGGATCCTTCTGTAAAAGTAGATTTATTTTGAGGTGTATCGTAACTTAACATTCAGTTTTAAGGTCAAAATTTACAACAAACATTAAAAAGTATATGTTTTTAATGTTTGTTATACACTTAATCACTATATTTGATAAAGAATCATTACTAAACATTAAAACATAGTATATTTTAATGCCTGAATTACTATACAATATTAATCCAGATAGAAATCTTCCTTGGAATGATTTACCTTTATTACCCATCAAGGAAGAATTATACAAAAAAGTAGAAATCTTAGAAAAGCTAGGAGACGCAAAAGCTGCATTAGCAAGATTACACGGAAGAAGTGCTGTCATACCCAATCAAGGTTTGCTCATTAATACGATAAGTTTGCAGGAGGCAAAAACTTCTACTGCCATTGAAAATATATTTACAACTGATGATGAACTATACAAAGCATATAGCGAAAAAAATAGTGATACAACTACCAAGTCAGCTCCAAAGGAAGTTTTGAGATACAGGGAAGCATTGTGGTCTGGATATGAGTATCTACAGAAAGAGAAGTCTTTTACACAAGATTATTTTATTAAAATTTATCAACAAATAAAACAGACAACAACTAAAATACGTCCACCTTTCGTAACTACTGTAATTAGGCAAGGAGGAACAGATGTAAATGCTGGTCAAATAATTTATACGCCTCCTCGTGGAGAAGGGATAATCGAAAAAAAGCTAGAAAACTTGATTGATTTTGTAAATGATGATGAAAAATATAGGATAGACCACTTACTAAAAATGGCAATAGCTCACTTCCAATTTGAGGCAATTCATCCATTTGCTGATGGAAATGGTAGGGCAGGAAGAGTTTTTAATATCCATTATTTAACCAACAAAGGACTATTAGATTTTCCAATATTATTTCTTAGTAAATATATTTTGGAATATAAACACGACTATTATGATGGGATAATGGGAGTTTCACAGCGAGGTAACTGGAAAAAATGGCTTCTCTTTATGCTAAGAGCCGTAGAACAAACTTCCAACGATACTTTTTATAAGATAAATGATATTGTTACGAGTAAAAATTCAATAGCTGATTACATAAACCAAAAGACCAAATTCAAAAATGTAGAAAAACTTGTAGAATTTCTATTTATTCAACCCTTTATTAA
>NZ_JAHDIG010000107.1 GCF_020630935.1 Bernardetia sp. | reverse complement strand
TGTTTTTTGTAAAAAAAGCATAGAAAAAGTTGCAGCGCAACATCCTATTTGTAGAATGGATTATCATAATTTTGGGAGTTGCAGCGCAACGAAATGTAAAGGATATTTTTTTGATATAAAACAAAAAGAGATTTTTGTTGTACACCCATGCTACTCACTCCAACTCAAATATACAGGAAACTCCTTGCTCATCGTCCCTAGTTTTCTAGCAGCTGCACGACTAATAATTATAACTACATTTTTGTTTGCATCTATATCTGGAAAATTTCCAAGAACTTCGACCACTACACTTCTGCCTGTGCTTTCAAGGGTAACTCTTATTTTTGTACCTGTAGGTGCTGTTCTGTGCATTGCTTGTAATTTATCTGTGCTTAGAAAAGCATGACAAACCCCCGACTCTGAATGTGGCTTACCTTTTTGCGTTTGAGTATTGGAAGCACTCGCCACAATAAAAACTTTTTCGTTGTAACCTTCTCCTTGCCCAACTATTATTTTCTGTCCTGCATTGATTTGCCCTGTTTGATTATTGTTCCATTTTTTTAGATTCTCTACACTTACGCCATACTTTTGAGATATAGAATATAAAGTCTCTCCACTAATTACCAAATGATATTTTTTAGCTGCTTGAGTCTTTGCATTGGGGTCTTTTGCTGGACTATAAGCACTCACAGGAACATCATATAAGTCTTGATGACTATTTGGATAGGGAATGAGAAGTTCTTGTCCTGTTTGTATTTGAGTGGTATAGAGTTCGTTGAGCTCTTTGAGTGTTTTGACATCTGTTTGAAACTTGGAAGCAATAGAAAAAAGTGTTTCATTAGGTCGTACTTTATAGCCTTTTAGTTGAGAAATTCTGTAGGCTGTCTGTGGGTGTGGAATGTATAAAATTTGCCCTATCTGTAACTGTTTCTTTGCGCTAGGGTTCAATGTAATGAGTGTTTCTTTATTTACCCCATATTTTCTAGCAATTTGGTAAATATCTTCGCCAATAGTAACCTTATGTTTTATGTATAAATTATTCCCCCTACGTTCCAAACCAACAGAATCCTTTACAACTCTAAAGGTAGAGAAAGCATGAGATGCAAAATGAGTAAAAAAAACAAGAATGAATGGAATAAAAAATTTCATTTTAGTAAAATGGATTTTAAAGATGGGAGAATTAGAATATAAATACAAGAGATGTTTTTATTTATTGGAAACTGATTACTGCTAACTGAAAAACTACCCTTCTTGCAAACTATACGTAATAAGTTCTTCCAAAGAAATATCTGTGCCGTATTTTTTAAGAATAGCATTAATGGTTCGGTCAGCCACAAGTTTTGAGAGTCCTAGACTAACAAGAGCATTTGAAGCCTGTTCTTTGAGTGCGCTACTCATTCCAGATTCGTCTTGAAGTTGGAAACCTTCTTTAGCGAGTTTGTCTTTTAAGTCTAAAATCAAGCGTTCGGCTGTTTTCTTCCCTATTCCCTTTACTTTTGTAATAACTGCCGTTTGTTGGTTGATAATCGCATCTGCCAACTCAGAAACATTCATAGCAGAAAGCATCACCAAAGCTGTATTTCTTCCCACTCCAGAGACGCTAATCAAATGCAGAAACATTTTTTTCTCACTTTCAGTAGCAAACCCAAAAAGCTCTTGAGAATCTTGTGTTACGCTCAAATACGTAAATAACTTAGACTGTTGTCCTTCTTGAATAACGGAGTAGGTTTGAAGCGATATTTTAATTTCATATCCTACACCATTTATATCTATAACAGCTAATGAAGGTTCTCGGTGCGTAACTTTTCCGTTGAGGTAAGCAAACATTTTTATAATAGATTTGTAGATGAAATGCCCATCAGTGATACTAATTTATCTATCAAAGATAAGCAAAAAACCAGTCAAGAAAAATGTCTTTTCTTGACTGGTTTTGAAAAAAAGAACCTCATTTGCCTCTTTATTCTAAAACTTCTTGTAGTTCTATTCCTTTCAAATTAGAGTGTGTGGAAATGATTTTGTTAATCAATGCGACATGACTTGAACCTAATAACATCATTACTCTTTCATCTTCATTGGTTATCTGTCTCTGCATTATTGAGAGCATATACAAATTTCTTCTATACCACTCTGAGGCTAAATATGCACCTACAAAATTATCTTGCCCACCTACTTTATTTATTGTTTGAGTATAAAGAGACATATCTTTTTGGCGTAAAGATGAACTATTGAGGAAGTATAATATTTCTGTAAGCGACTTATCAGCATCTATTTGGGCATCAAAACTTACTGAGAACTCTTGAATAGTTTGCATAATTTCTTCTTGTAATGCTACTTGATTATTCTTTTGAGCTATTTCCATCAAACTATCAAAAGGAAAGTTTGCATCTGTATAATCCATTGCATAAACTTTGGCATGACCTAGCTTTTTAGCTGCACGAAAAGCAAGTTGAAAAATTTCATTTTGTTTGTAAAACTTAGAAAGTTTTGGGTTCTCAAAATATGTTCCTACCAAATATAGATTATACAAGGAATCTAATTGTTCTTGTTCGTTATACTCCCACTCTACAAAAATTTTGGAAGGATTATAAACCTTTATTTTTTCTGCAATTTCATCTAATTCAGTTTGACTTTTCTCACTTTCAATATCAAAACTTTTTGTTTTGGCTGCATCAAGCCCTGGGTTATTGAAGTGGAATGTTCCGAAAAGCAGAACTTCTGTGGGTTTGTGTTGAGCAATTACAGAAAATGAAATACATAACGATAAAAACAAAAAGAGCCATATTTTTTTCATAGTGTGGTAAGATTTAAGTGATAATAATTTAGAATAAAAAAATTGTTTTAATGATATGACTACTAGAGTTCACTATCTATAAAAAGGTTGCACTTATCTAAGAAAAATATTTCATATACAAAAAGACCATTCTAATCTTAGAAATCAGAATGGTCTTCTATTTTTTTATAACTTAGAGAATATTATTTCAAAATAGCTCTTGAAATAACGAGTTTCTGAATTTCAGAAGTTCCTTCTCCAATCGTACAAAGTTTAGAATCACGATAATATTTCTCTACTGGAAAGTCTTTTGTATAACCATAGCCACCAAAAATCTGTACAGCTTCCATCGCTACTTTTACAGATACTTCTGATGCTAGATATTTAGCCATCGCAGATTCTTTATTTACATTTATACCCTTACTTTTTAGGTCGGCAGCTTGTCTTGTCAAGAGTTCGGCAGTTTCTACATCCGTTGCCATTTCTGCAAGTTTAAAGGCAATTGCTTGAAACTTTGCGATTGGCTGATTGAACTGCTCACGCTCTTTTGAGTATGCAATAGAATGACGTAATGCTCCTTTTGCAATTCCTAAACTAAGAGCTGCAATAGAAATACGTCCACCGTCCAATACTTTCAACGACTGTACAAACCCTTCGCCTACTTCACCTAAAATATTGTCTTTATGTACTCTACAATTATCAAAAACAAGTTCTGCTGTTTCTGAAAGACGCATTCCTAATTTGTCTTCTTTTCTTCCACCAGAGAAACCTTCTGTTCCCTTTTCAATCACAAAAGCTGTCATGCCGTGAGAGTCGCCTACTTCACCAGTACGGACAATCACAACTGCAATATCTCCACTTTTTCCGTGAGTGATAAAGTTTTTAGTTCCGTTCAACACCCAGTAATCGCCATCTTGTACGGCAGTAGTACGCATATTGCCTGCATCTGAGCCTGTATTGGCTTCTGTAAGTCCCCAAGCACCAATCCACTCGGCAGTGGCTAGTTTTGGAAGCCATTTTTTCTTTTGTTCTTCATTTCCAAATTGCAAAATATGCCCTGTACAAAGAGAATTGTGGGCAGCCATTGAAAGTCCAATAGAAGGGTCAATTACGGCAAGCTCTGAAATAGCTGTTACATATTCTTGATAACCAAAACCACTTCCTCCATATTCTTCTGGTACTAAAACGCCCATTAAGCCCAAATTTCCTAATTCCTTCATTACTTCCACTGGAAAGTGTTGGTCATCGTCCCATTTGTTACGATTAGGAGTAATAGCACGTTCTCCAAAATCTTGTATCATTTTGGCAATCATTTGGAGTGTTTCTTCTGTGCCTGTTTGTGTAGGTGTTGCTACTGACATAAATTTTATTTATTAAGTAATTATTTTATTGGTTTTAGCCTTAAAGTTACGAATTTTTTGGGATAAATTTCACATCAAAAACTCGTAAAACTGTTATAGCAGACGACCAAATGCAGAACCTATTTGTTTAACTTTCAGAAATTTAAAAAGCAAATCCTAAAGTAATTCCTAGACGAAGATCATTTTTGTAGCCTGCGTTTAATTCCTTTTTTGTTCCTTGAAAGTTTATGTATTCAGATGTCCCCTCTTCAGAACCTGAAATCAAAAAGCCATAGCCTAGAAAACCAGAAACAGCAAGACGGTTGTAGTTATATCTATACCCTGTATTTAGCCCTACAAAATAACTTTCATATTCATGAGAAACTTCTCCAACTCCACTATTAGTAAAAGATGTTTGAATTTCATTTCCTTGTCTGTATTTTGAATATACCCCTGCAAAAAGTCCGTCGCTAAATTTCTGATTACGCCTAGCAAAGAAATAATAACGGTATTCGGCTGCTAGAGAAAACATATTTCTATCCTCGTTTGAATAAAGACCATTGATATGATAATTAGCACCTAACCAAACAGCATGACTTCTAAAAGCTCGCTCATAACTTGCTACTACATTAGCTCTTGTAAATCCTAAAAGATTTATTGAAACTCTATTTTTATACTTTTCATATTGGTTTTTAGTCTCTTTTTTAGAGCTACTGTTATCTTTTGTGTCACTTTGTGCAAATATGTTAGGAGATAAGGTTAAATAAAAAAATAAGATGAGAAGCAAAGCATATTGTTTTTTAAAAGATGTCATTTTTTTGGAATTAGAATGAAATATTAAATTTATAAAAATCAAATTAAAGAATAATTTTGTATCTTAAATAAAAACCACAATAACACTACTGAATTTTTATAAATTATAAGGCTATGAAACGATATGTTTACCTTTCATGCAGCTTTTTTAATCTTCTACTGATTTATCTTCTTTTTACAATTTCTGTTTTAGCTCAACATAAAAACCAGTCTGTTGGTCAGATAGGAAATGTAGATTTAGCAGGTGTAGCTCTGCTTTCCGTTCCTAAAGGATTTGTTTTTATGGAAGGAAATTCTGTTCGCTCTCCTTACCAAATAGAATGTGATAGTATCAAACATTTGGGTTGTTTGGTAGCTGTGTCGCCTACATCAGCAAATAATGACGATGCTCCTCCTTTTATTATAGAATTGATATATGTTGAGACAGGCTATATACCTGATAGTGTGCTTTTAAAAACTCCTGAAGATTTTTTTTGGAAAGATATTACACAAATCAACTACGAAAAAAATCAGTATATAAAGGCAAAAGGATGCGATACATTGTCTATTCAGTCTTGGGCAATGAAACCTTATTTTTTGCAAGAAAAACATCAATTACAATGGGCTGTTTCTTGTAGTTCTAATAATCAGAATTATGTTCGTTATAGCACACATAAGTTAGGACGATATGGAGTATTGGAAATGAATATCAGCACTTCTCCACAACACCTTTTAGAAGTAAACTCCCAAATCCCACTTGTTACTTCTAGCATAGATTTTTATGAAGGTTTTAAGCACGAAGATTTTGACCCTAACTTCGACAACTTGGCTGCTTTTGGCTTCGCTGGAATATTGGCAGGTAAGGTGCTGACGAAGGTAAAAGTAGTTCCTTTTATTTTCAAATGGCTCAAGTGGCTAATTATTGCTCTATTAGGTGTATTTACATTTTTTAAAAGAAAATTAATCTCTAAAGAGTTAGATATAGATTTGGAAAACAGTTTAGAAATAAGCTATCTTGATACAGAATCAGAAAATGAATAATCAGCTTATTTTATTTTCTCAAATAACCAATAATTAACCTTAATCACTCATTTAATCGTGAAACGAATTGGAGTTTTTACTTCTGGAGGCGACTCACCTGGAATGAATGCCTGTGTGAGGGCTGTCGTAAGGGGTGCGCTATACTATGGTGTCGAAGTATTTGGAATTTATAGAGGCTATCGTGGAATGATAGAAAATGATATTCACATGATGACCTCTAGGGATGTTAGTAATATTATTCAGCGTGGTGGAACTGTTTTGAAAACAGCTCGTAGCCAACGCTTCCTAACAAAAGAAGGAAGAAAAAAAGCCTATGAAAACCTAAAAGCCTTAGAAATTGATGGATTAATTGCCATTGGAGGAAACGGAACTCTTGCAGGAATGCAAGCCTTTTCGGCAGAGTACAATATGCCTTTTGTGGGTGCACCTGGAACAATAGACAACGACCTCAATGGAACAGATTACACTATCGGATTTGATACAGCCATCAATACAGCTTTAGAAGCCATAGATAAAATTAGAGATACAGCCGATTCTTTGGAGCGAGGTTTTTTTATTGAAGTAATGGGCAGACATTGTGGAGATATTGCTCTCTTGACAGGCATTGGAGGAGGAGCAGAAATTGTAATGCTTCCCGAGATTGTGGATTCTTTGGATGAGATAGTAGAATCTATCAAAGAAATGTTAGCCAATAAAAAAACTTCTTTAATTGTGGTGGTAGCAGAAGGCGACGAACTTGGCAATGCAGAGGAATTAGGAGTAAAAGTAAAAGAACAAATTCCAAAATTTAAGTTTAGAGTAACCAATCTAGGGCATATTCAGCGTGGAGGTTCGCCCACAGCAGCTGATAGAGTGTTGGGCAGCCAATTAGGCTTAGGAGCAGTAGAAGGACTTTTATCTGGCAAAACGAATGTTATGGTAGGGCAGCTAAAACGTAAAATGACCTACACACCTATCGAAGAATGCCTAAAACCAAGAGCTATTGATAATGAGCTTGTACGTATGCTTCGAATTTTGAGTACTTAGAATTTTATTTAGAAGAATGTCAAAAGATTATTACAATAAGCCAAAAGACTTTGAAGACATGCAAGTTTATGTTGACAAAGTAGAAGAAGCTAAAAAAGAAGGAAAACCAGTTGCTGTCCAAGCCTTATGGGATGGAGACACACAAGGGTGGTATATCTATATGCAAGTAGTTATAGAGAATGAAGATAAAAAAGAACTACCAACTAACGTATTTTTATTAGAACTGATTGATAAATCTACTTTCAATTACACAATGATAGATTTATGCAGTCTCCGTTTTGCATCAGATATAAGACTTTTCAATGGACAACCTACACCTTGGGAAGAAACAATCGTAGCAAAAAAAATTGGAAACTACATCAGCAAAAGATACAACATTCCTTTTTGGTTTCCTGCTTCAGAAGCTCCAGACAATGACTGTCCTTCTTGGCTACAAAGAAACCAAGGAATACACTGTGCTGATTGCAATAAACTTATAATTCCTACTGACAGTCCTTATTTACCAAAAGATATTTGTTATAGTTGCCATACAGAAAGAAAATCAAAAAAAGAATTTAACAATGATGTTTCTACGAATGATGAATTGACTATTTATAAGGTAAATTCTGATGCAGATAAAAATAACTTTGCTTCTTATAAAGAATGGATGATGACTCAAGTTAAAGATAAAGGTATTTATAGTATTCTTGATACTATTCTCTATGAGAAAAATACAGATATAGAAAAGATTGAAGCCTATAAACTTTACGATGATGATTTGAAAAAAATACTGTTGACATATGAAGATAAAGTAACAGAGTTTTTAAAAACCTATGATGAAGAAAAGATTAGAAAGTTGCCTAAACAAGACTATTTGCACGAAATCCAATATAAAAATAACAATTATTTTGTACATCAATTTTTTGACAGAAAGGTTATTGATAACATAAATACTGTAGAATCTTTACAATCTGTTATTGATAATGAACAATATCTTTACCTGTTTTTCTCAAGAAATAAAACAAGACAACTAAATGCTATAATGGCATTTATAAAAACAGAGGAAGATATTACTCTTCAAAAAATAGTAGATTATTATTCTAGTGTTGGAGATGAAAAGTATAGAGTAGCCTTGAGCAAAGAGCAAATCAATAAAAATATTCAGAGATTGGCAGAAAGAGGGTATATTTCGATTGATAAAAACGAAGTAGTTTCACTTACCTTCAAAGGAAATTTTTATTAACAATAATAAAAACTCATTCTACAAAACTTGTAAAATGAGTTTCTATATTTATATAGTTAAGTAACTAATAATTACTCCACTGTAATAGTATCTAAAGTATTTACTTCACCATTTACAATAACTACATCAGAGATTGTAATTGGAGAAAATGCTAAAGGAGGCTCAACTCTTACTTGATACGTTCCAGCAGAAAGCTCTTTTATTAAGTAGTTAGTTTTCACAAAATTGTTATTTTGTATTTCTGATTAAAAAT
>NZ_JAHDIG010000106.1 GCF_020630935.1 Bernardetia sp. | reverse complement strand
ATACGATTTGTATTTAACCAAAAAGTCTATTTGCAACCAAATTCATAAAGAACCAGTTTTTTTTATGCTATACCTAATTTTTCTGTTCTAAAATATTGATAGGGAATTCTTTTTGAAGAAGCTGATAGAGTTCTTTTTCTTCTTGTGTTTTTTGCTGTGCAAAATCTATAACTTCTAAAGGCGTATATTTTACACCTAATTTTTTGGTCAGAAAATCTGCTCTTGCTTTGTGGTAGCCTGCTTTTATCTTGTCCAATACTTGAATGTAAAAATTATAATCTGTTTGGCGTTGGCTACTTAAAACAACAACAGCTTTTTGTGGATTTTGTGAATACTTTTCATCTTTGTTGTAGTTCATAAGATGTGTTTTGACACGCTCTTCGACTTCTGCAACTGTGCCTATTTCATCAGATTTAAATAAAATTTTATTTTCAGAATTGAGGCTTATCCTCAAAACGTCTCTGTCTAAAGCTGGTGTAGGCGAAGTTTGTTGTTCTTTTTTTGGAGGAAGGCTCATTGCAAAGCCTTTTTCTGTTGAAATTCGTGTACTGACTAAAAAGAAAATTAGTAGTAAGAAAGCAATATCTGCCATCGAACTAGCATTTACAGTAGGTTTTTCTCGTTTGGAAATCATATTACTTAAAGTTTTAAATTATTTGAAATAAATACAGGAAATAAAGACAAGTAGTAAAACTCGCTTTATTTTTGAATCCCTTTTTATCTGATTAGTAACATAATTTATCACTCTCTTAAAATCGCAAGCAACGTAATACCTTTAAATTGCGTTTAGATTAAACATTTATATTACACCGAAAACCTATTCTAATACCAAACGAATAAGCAATTATGAGAACGCATTTAATTTATATTTTATCTTTACTGATAACTATTTTTAGTTTTGAAATAGCCTCTGCACAAGATTTAAACGCACCAAACGATGCAAATGAAGTTTCTAACAAGCCTTATGTAGATTATAAACCTATATATAAAAAATGGCAGAGCAACTATATTTTGGATAAGATTGATTATACAAAAGACCGAACTATTTTTCACTTTCGTTATGTGTCTCATTATGAACAAGGAACGGCAACCTACTACGGACCGGGTACACAGTTGGCGTGGTTTTTAAAAAATGATGCAAATCAGTCAGAAGTTTTCAAACTCATAGAAATAAAAAATATTGCTCGCAATGGAAAAGTAGAAATTCCTTTACTCAATACAAGCAACCCAGTCCAACTTATCACACACGATGGCGATGTTTTTACTTGTGAAGTACATTTTCCACGCTTGCCTAACCATGTAAAAGTAACAGATTTTATTGAGGGCATTGGGGCAGAGCTCAAAACAAACCATTTTAACTGTTTGAATGTAGAAATGAAAACTTTTGACAGTCAAGATTTGGGTTCACAGCAAGATATGATTGCCAATATTACAGACTTTCAAGAAAAAGAAGGCGTTACAAATAATCCAATACCAGAAATTATTAAAGAGGAAAAACCTATTATAGACGAACGCATAGAAGAAGAACAAAAAATAGATGGTGTGTTTGCTCAACGTTTTTTAGAACTTACTAACGAACTTCGAACAAAAGGATGTCATTGTGGAGGAAGTTATTTTCCACCCGTTCCAGAAGTTTCGTGGAGCGATACAGTAGCCTATGCCACAAAAGAACTGGTTGTGAATCTTTGGAAAAGTAAAGGAATGACTACCGATATTGGAGGGAAAAACACAGTAGAGCGTTTGGCAGATGTAGGAATAGAAACAGAAAGAGCTTATGAAAATATGTCGTATAGCTTTACAGAAATAGAGCAGGCTTTTCGTGGTTGGAAACTTACTCCTCCTCAGTGTAAACGTCTGATGGATGCACGAGTAAAGCGTATTGGTGCAGCTAGAAAAGAAAAATATTGGTCAATGATTTTGATTTATTAATTATGTTTCAACCGTCGTTGAGGTCAAGACCGTCAACGAGGTAAAATACCTAACAACGGTTAAACTGGTATGAACAAACGCACCATTACACTTCTTTTAGCTTTCGCTTTACTTTCTATTTTTGGAATTGTAATCATTCAAATCTATTGGGTAAGGCGTGCTTTTGATGCCAATAGAAAACAAAATGAACAAAAAATACAGGTAGCTCTTCAAAATATAGCAGAAAAAATTGCTGATTATAGCAAAACTACTTTGCCTTCCAGTTCTCCTATCAATCAACTTTCTAGCGATTATTATACAGTAAGTGTAAACTGTGAAATTGATGCTGCTGTCTTAGAATATTTTTTAAAAAATGAGTTTTCAAAACGAAATATTCAAACCGATTTTGAGTATGGTATCTATGATTGCGATAGCGAGAAAATGGTCTATGGAAATTATATTTCTATACATCAGAAAGATGAGGTCAATAAAAAACTAAAAAAAGAATTACCCAAGTGGGAAGGACAAAACTATTATTTTGGTGTTCGTTTTCCCTCTGTTTCTTCTCAACTTGCTTCCGAAATGGACATTTGGATATTTTTGTCTATTATTTTATTACTGGTAATTTTCTTTTTGGTGTATGGAATGTTTTTTATCATTACACAACGGCAGTTTTCACAAGCTCAAAAGCAGTTTATCAATAACATTACTCACGAACTCAAAACACCTATTTCTATCTTGGGAATTGCAGCCAAAGTTCTGACGACAGAAGAGAAACAGGAAGAACGCAAAAAACAATATGCTATCATTGTAAAAGAACAAACGGAAAGATTAAGCTCACAAGTAGAAAAATTGGTAGAACTCTTGATGCTAGAGCGAAGTAGTTATGTGCCTCTTTCTTTAGAAAAAATGAATCTCCAAAAAACGATAAAAGAAACAATAGAAAGTTTTGAGCTAGAAGTTTTGGCTAAGAAAGATTTTGAAAATCAAGATTTCAATATTGAATTTAATTCTTTAGAGGAAGATATTTTCATAGAAGCTGATAAGGTTCACTTTCAAAATATGCTACATAACCTTTTGGAAAATGCTTTCAAATACAATCAAAACACTCCGTTTGTAGAAATTGCTATTCAAAAAACAAAGAATAAAATCATTTTATCCATCAAAGACAATGGCATCGGCATAGATAAAAAATTCCAAAAACGAGTTTTTGATAAGTTTTTTAGAATCCAAACTGACGATATTCATACGACCAAAGGCTTCGGACTTGGACTTAGCTACATAAAGCAAGTCATAAAAGCTCATAAATGGAAAATCAAGTTAGAAAGTGAATTGAGCAGGGGAACAATTTTTTTAATTTCAATTGATGTTTATTAATTATCCATTATTCAGAAGTCGTATTTTTTCTTGATAAGCCATCACATCGCTACAATATTCATTGAGTTTTTTAGATATTTCTCTTAGCTTTCGGATTTCGTTGGGAGAAATATTTTCATCTGTATTGCTAGAGTGATTCAAACTATCATATTCTGTTTTGAGCAGTGAAAGAACATTTTTAATTTGGTTTTTATAACTAGCAATCTGATGTTGAGTAGCTGTATTCATGACGAATAAAAATTATTTTTTTAGATAAATGAAAATCTAGCTAAATTGGAATAGCATAACTAAAAACTTCTTTTTTGATGCTACTAAATTACGACGTTTATATTTCCTAATCGTCTCAAAAATATTAGTAAATCATTAATAATCAGTAAGCGATTTTATACTGCATTTTAGTTAGCTTTATTGTATCTTTAAAGAGGTTTTATCATATAATTTTCATTGTTCATTCTAAATTTTTCATTTCCTTATGGCTCTTATTCTTCCTGTACGTGGTTTTTCTCCTAAGTTTGGCAAAGATTGTTTTTTAGCTCCTAATGCTACGATTGTAGGTGAGGTAGAAATGGGAGATAATTGTAGTGTTTGGTTTAGTGCTGTGGTGCGTGGCGATGTAAATTACATTAAAATCGGACATCATACCAATATTCAAGACAATGCAACCATTCATGGAACATACCAAACTGCGCCTACAACGATTGGAAACTATGTCAGTATCGGACACAATGCCATTGTTCACGGCTGTACGATTGAAGATAATGTACTGATAGGAATGGGCGCAAGGCTTATGGATGGTGTAATTGTCCGAACAGGAAGCATTGTAGCAGCAGGAGCAGTCGTTTTGGAAGGCACAGAAATAGAGAGTGGATATATTTATGCTGGCGTGCCTGCAAAAAAAGTAAAACCCATTGGCGAAAGAGGCGAAATGCTCCAACGCATAGCCAACAACTACATCAAATATTCGGGTTGGTTTATGGAAGGGGAGGAGTAGCTTTTACCTTTATTTTTAGCTAATCAACAAACCGTTTGGAGTAGGCTTGTCTGTGGTAAGTAGTGTTACAGCATTTTCGTCGCCTACTACACCCAATACAAGACATTCCGACATAAAATTGGCAATTTGTTTAGGAGGAAAATTAGTAACTGCCACAATCTGCTTGCCCTCTAATGCTGCTGGATTAGGATATTTTACTGTAATCTGTGCACTAGATTTTTTAATGCCGAAATCGCCAAAATCTATACGCAACTGATAGGCTGGTTTGCGTGCCTTTTCAAAAACTTTTGCTTCCAAAATTGTTCCGGCACGAAGTTCTATTTTTTCAAAATCTGAATAGGAAATCACTTTATGAATTGATATTTTTTTAAATGGATAATAGAAAAACATTCCCCATTCTGTGGCTCACAGAACAGCAAACAAAAAGCCCTCTTCATCAGAAAAAGGCTTTTTGTTTAGAAGTTAATTTTCAAAGTTTTGACGGATTTTTTCAGCCGTTTTTTCAAATTGTTCTTGGCTAAACTCTGGTCGCTTTTGTTCAAAGTTCAAATCTGCAATTTCATCTATTGGAATAAGATGCACATGCGTATGAGGAACTTCTAAACCAACAACAGCTACTCCAATACGATTACAAGAAATAGATTTTTTAAGTGCAGTAGCAACTTTTTTTGAAAAAACCATTAAATCAGCAAGTTCATTATCTGAAAGGTCAAAAATATAATCGTTTTCTTTCTTAGGAACACACAAAACGTGTCCTTCTTTCAGAGGACGAATATCTAAAAAAGCAAAATGCTTTTCATCTTCCAAAATTTTGTAGGAAGGAATCTCTCCGTTAATGATTTTTGTGAAAATAGACATACAATTATAAATGATTAGTGTTAAATGATAAATGAAATACCAAGGTAATAGATAAATCTATATTAGTTTATCATTTATCACTTCTTATCTTGTTATTTCTAAAATTTCAAATTGCATTTTCCCTCTTGGTGCATCTATTTCAGCCACTTCACCTACTTTCTTACCTAATAATCCTTTTCCGATAGGAGAAAGCACAGAAATTTTATTTTTCTTCAAATCAGCTTCTTCTTCAGCTACAATCGTATATTGCAATACCAACTTTTTATTAGCTGCATTTCTAATCTTAACTTTTGAAAGAATAGAAACTTTTGAAGTATCGATTTGAGATTCGTCTATAATACGAGCATTGCTGATAGTCGTTTCTAGCTTTGCTATCTTCATTTCTAGCATTCCTTGTGCATCTTTTGCTGCATCGTATTCTGCATTCTCTCTCAAATCGCCTTTATCTCTAGCTTCTGAAATTTCTGCTGCAATATCTGCTCTTCCTTTTGTTTTGAGGTGCAGAAGCTCTTTCTGTAATTCGTCGTATTTCTCTTTTGTAAAATATGATATATTTGCCATAATTATTATGAGTTTATAATTTTGTATGTATTTTTATTTTCTCTGAATACTGAGAGCATTCAATATATTTTTGTAAGCGAAAGAGTTTAAAACCTTTTTGCTACAAAAATATTAATCAAAAAAAGAACACACCAAATCATTAAGAAATTTGGCGTGAACCTATATATTTTTTTCGTATTTTGTTTGACTTTTTAGCTTGTCGTAACTACAAAGATACTAAATTTGATGTAATTTGTTTGTTCTGAATGTACTAAGTTTAACACTCGTTACTCTACATCTTTTCGTCTTCTTTTATTCCTTTTATTTGATTGAGTTGTATCTTTTCAACGGTTACAATGCTTCCTTTTTCATTCTTACTAAGTTTCCAACTCAGTGTTCCATCAGCAAGACGAATAAGTTTTCCTACTCCAAGTATTTCTAAAGTATTACGGTCTTTTATCTGTAAGGTTGCAGTGTCTCCTTCTACTGTTCCCGAAAGTGAGTAGTTATGTTGACAATCTACACCATAGCAGTGTGTACCCAAAACTTCTTTTCCTACTTGATTGAGTTGAATAGCTACTTTTTTTCCATCAAAATTCCATTCCCAGTTACCTTTAAAATCAGCATATTTTGGAATATTATTTTGAGATAGTACCATTTCCTCAATTTGCTTTGTCATTCTTTTAAAAGTCAGACGTATGACAGAACTCTTTGCTGAATAATTGACAAACTGTAAGGTTAGAGAATCTGTTGTTTTATTTTCTACTTCAAACACCCAATAATAAGCATTTCCAGCTTCATTGCTCAACACTAATGTATGTTTGGTTTCTATGAAAAAACCTTTCAAGCTGTCTAAGCCAAGCAGATTTCTAGCATCATACTTTCCATCGTTGGCAAATGAGATTTGTTGCGCTCCTTGCTTGAATAACTTAGAAGTAATTTTTGGAGAAATGGCAGAATCTTGCTCTGTCATTCTTTCCAAATACCATTTTGTACCTTTTAATGTGGTAAGCGAAGTTGCCCAAACATATCCATTACAAAAAAATAGGAGACCAATTAGAGATAAAAAAAATAAATATTTTGTAGTTTTCATTGAATAAAAAATATATGTAAAAATAGTGGGAATATTTTTGTGGATTAGGTTAAGAACTTATCAAACACAAGGTTTGGAGTTGATAGTTCCCACAAAGATATTGTTTTTATGTAGGATAGTTTATTAAGAAATATAAAACGTAATATGTAGATTTTTGTTAAAGAAACAAAATCATAAAAGGTGATTACCAAAAAAATATATATCAAGATAACAAAAATTACTCGTAACGCAAAGATTCGATAGGGTCTAATTTAGAGGCTTTATAGGCAGGATAAACGCCAGCAGCCAAGCCTACCAGTATGCAAATTATTATTCCAGTTATCATCCAAAGCCAAGGAATAACAAACTCACTATTAGCATCTCCTAAAAGTTTGGCTACGCCATTTCCTAAAGTAATACCCAAAAAAATGCCAAAAAACCCTCCTAGTAAGCAGATAACAATAGCTTCAATAATAAATTGTTCTCTAATATGTTTGGCAGAAGCTCCAATTGCTTTTCGGATTCCAATTTCCCTAGTGCGTTCGGTTACTGAAACGAGCATGATATTCATCAGTCCGATAGATGCTCCCAAAAGTGTAAGAAAACCAATGCCAGCACCTCCTATACGCAACATAACTGTTGTTTCACCCAAAGAAGAGGCTAAAGATTCACTGCTGGAAACTTCAAAAGAAGGTTTTTGAGTGAGTTTGTCTCCTCGGATGATTCGCATTAGTCCAGTTGCTTCTCCCATCAAAGCATCTTTTTGAGCAGGATTTTTAACTCCTACTGTAATGGTGTAAGAAAGTTGTCTGTCATTTCCTAAAATATTTGCCATAGGCAAAGGAATCAAAACACTTCTATCGGTACTTGATGAACTTCCTATTCCTCCTTGCTCTTCTAAAAGTCCAATAACTGTAAATCCATATCCTTTCAATAAAATACGTTTTCCAATAGGAGAAATATCTTTAAAAAGAGTTTCCTTTATTTCTTTTCCAATGATGGCAAACTGACTTCCTCTTTGAATGTCTAAAGGGGCAAAATTTCGTCCTTCTTTGATGTCAAATCCTTTTACTAAATTATAATTTTGGTCAATACCGACAACTGACGAATTAGGATTTGTTTTTTCAGATTGATACTTTACTTCTGTTCCAAAACTCACTCTTGTATAGACAGTAACAGCATCTTCTAAGCTCACACTTTGACGAAAGCGTCTGTCAAATTCCATTACTTCATTATACTTTAGGGGTGCTTCTATTTTTTCGACTACACCACGACGACGAGAACGCATATTGTTGTTCTTATCTCTAATGTCAAAAGAGTTTGCTCCCAAATCTGAAAGTCCAGAAGTAATGTTTTGTTCTATGCCATCAATAGCTGTCAAGATGCCTACCAAAGCCGTTATTCCGATAGCAATAAGCGAAATAGTAAGCAGAGAGCGAAGCCAATTATCACGAGTAGCACGCAAGGCCTCAGCTGTGTTTTGAGTGAGATTCATAAGATATTCAAAGCTATAATTTAAGATACTATATACAAGAATAGTATCTAGTTGGTTTGAATAAAGTCTGATTTATTACAGATTTAATGAAGGTTATGTGCAGTATTATAATTTTACTTATCTTCTGTTATTTTAAAACCCACACGAGGAATATTCTCTATTTGTAGATTTTCATCTTCTTTCAAATATTTTCTCAACCTTGAAATAAAAACATCTAAACTACGCCCTAAAAAATAGTCATCATCCCCCCAAAGCTCTTTCAAGATAAATTCTCTTCTCAAAACCTGCTCTTTATTCTTACAAAAGAGTTCTAACAATTCTGCTTCTCTTGAAGTTAGGGAATATTTTTTTTGTGAAGGGGCAAGCAAAGACAAATTTTTGACATCAAAAATATATTTTCCTAGTTGTATTGGAGTATCTTTTGAAGCCTCATCTTTCACATTTTCAATTTGAGAAATAACTGAACGCCTCAAAAAAACTTCTATTTTCAAAACTAATTCTTCTATACTAAAGGGTTTGGTTAGGTAATCATCTGCACCGATTCGAAGCGCATGCAAACGGTCTTCTTGGAGTGATTTGGCTGTGAGAAATAAAATAGGAATTTGCTTATTTTTTGTCCTTACTTTCTTGGCAAGCTCAAAACCATCTAATTTGGGGAGCATTACATCAAAAACACAAAGATTAAAATCTGTATTTTTTTCAAATGTTTCTAAAGCTGCTTTTCCATCTTTTATCCACTCAATTTCATAGCCTTCCAATGTGAGGTGGTCTTTTACTACAAAACCTAGTGTTGGGTCATCTTCTACAAAAAGTATTTTCTTATTCATGTTTTTTAAGTAGTTGAGTAGTACAATTTAGTTTATAAAAACTATTGTCAAGGTCTG
>NZ_JAHDIG010000105.1 GCF_020630935.1 Bernardetia sp. | reverse complement strand
GTTACATCAGCTCATGCGCTGATGGTAATGGTAAAGAGTTTGCAAGCTCAAAATGCACCTGTGAGTTCGATTGTGCTAGATAATTTAGGATATGAAGATATTGAAAAATTAGTTACAGAATCTTTAAAGGCACAAATTCTTCAAGTAAAACAGCTTTCTTACCTAATTTATAGAAAAACACATGGTAATGCCTTTTTTGCGACACAGTTTTTAGAGTCGTTGTATGAAGAAGGTCTATTAAATTTTGATTTAGCAACAAAACAGTGGCAATGGGATATTGTCAAGATTGAAGAAAAGAAAACGACAGACAATGTAGTCGAACTAATGACTGCCAAAATCGAAAAACTTCCTACTGATACACAAGAAATTTTGAAATATGCTGCTTGTGTAGGCGATAAGTTTGATTTGCAGATGTTGCGTGGAGTTAGTGGCTTTTCTTTAAAAGATATTTTTGATAGAATTTGGGTAGCAATAGAAGAAGGAATTATTCTTCCATTAGATGATGATTATAAGCACATTGCTATTCTTAGTGAAGACCCTGCTCTGGAAGAGCGAGTAAATGCTCGTTTTAAATTTTTACATGACAGAGTACAACAAGCTGTTTATTCTATCATTCCAGATAGTAGTCGCTTTGAGATGCACTACAAAGTGGGAAAGATAATAAAAGACAATACACCAAATGGAGAGTTAGAAAGCAAAATTTTTGACATTGTCAATCAACTAAACGTTGGTGTAGCCCTTTTAGAAGACCAAGAAGAACGCTACGAACTGGCTCGTCTCAATCTTATTGCAGGAAAAAAAGCCAAAGCCTCTGCTGCTTATGAACCTGCTTACGATTATTTTTATGCAGGAGTGGCTCTGCTAGATATTGTAGGTTGGACAGATGAGTATATTCTCGCCTTAAAACTTCACAATGAAGCTGCTGAAGCAGCCCATTTGAGTGGAAACGGAAATGGGATGGAGCAGTTTGTTGATGGAGTACTGACCAATGCAAAAGATTTTTTAGACACAGTTCCTGTTTATGATACCAAAATTCAGTTCCTTATTTCACAAGGAAAAATGAAAGAAGCTATCAAATTAGCTGTCAGTACACTCAAAAAACTTAAAGTTGGATTTCCACGAGCAGTTACTAAGGTTCATTTGTTGCGTGAGATTGTGCGTATCCGTGGGATGATGACAGGAAAGAAAATATTTGATTTGGCAAATTTGCCACGCATGGAAAATAAGAAAAAGTTAGCTGCCATGCGTATCTTGTCTGGAATCAGTTTGGCTGCTTATGTAAGTGGTTCTTCACTCTACCCAATGATTATTTTTAGACAGGTTCAGCTTTCTATCAGATATGGCAATGCCCATGTTTCTACGTATGCATACTCTTCGTATGGAATTATTTTATGTGGCGTACTCGGAAAACTTGATGCTGGGTATCGCTTTGGAGAACTTGCTATCAAACTTTTAGACCAGCATAATTCCGATAGATTTAAGGCAAGAACGTATATGGTTGCCAATGTAATGATTCGCCATTGGAAAGAGCCATTAGAAAATTCTCTTAAACCACTTATGAAAGCCTATCGAAAAGGCATTGATACAGGATTTTTCGAATATGCAGCGTTTTCTATTTTTATGTATGTCTATTACCGTTTTGCAACAGGTAAAGAACTCAATGAAGTAGAAAAGGAAGCCAATATGTATATTGGAGCAACCTACGATTTGAAGCAAATGAACCCATATCATAATATCAAATTGTTGCGTCAAACATTTTTAAGCTATTTAGGAAAAGCTGATAACCCTGCTATTTTGGAAGGAGAGGAATATCCTTTAGAGCTTCAACAAGAGATTTTAGGAGGAGGAAATACGGCTACGATATGTCTTCATTTCTTTATGAAAGCTAGTTTAGCCTACAATTTTGGAGAAATAGAAAAAGCATATAGCTATATTATCTTGACAGAAAAGTATTTAAAAGGCATCACAGCAACGGCTGGAGTACCTGTATATTATATGTACGATTCTCTAATTCATATTGCTATTTACCCGAGCTCTTCACTTTGGGATAGACAACGTATTTTGAGGCGTATTGCAAGAAATCAAGCCAAGCTATACAAATTTGCTAAGTTTTGTCCTTCTACCAATCTTCACAAATATTATCTTGTGGAGGGCGAACTGGCAAGAGTGAAAAACGATTACGAAAGAACAGAAAAATATTATCGACAAGCGATTGAAGCCGTTTCTAAAACCAATTTTATTCAAGAAGAAGCTCTGATAAAAGAACGTTTTGGTTTTTACTGGTCGCAAAGAAAGCAAGAAGATATTGCCATGATGTTTTTGCGTAAAGCATATTACGACTATCGTATTTGGGGCGCAAAAGGCAAGTTAGAGCAAATGCATGAGGTATATTCACATTATGTAAAACAAGATACTGTTAATAGCGATTCGAAACATTCTACTATTATTCCTTTGCACACAGTACATACTCATAATACATTTGAGGGAGCTACTACAACCATGATGACAACAAGTAAAATGTCTTCTAGTGGCTCAAAGAGTGGAACAAGTTTCTTAGATTTTGAAACACTCATGAAATCTACTCAGACGCTTTCACAAGAAGTCAATTTTGAGGAACTGATGCCAAAAATGATGCGTGTAGTAATGGAAAATGCAGGAGCTGAAAAAGCATTCCTAATTCAGAACCACGATGGAGAATTATTTATAGAAGCAAAAGGAGACCTAACACAGACCAGTTCGACAGAGTTTTTGCATCAATCTGTCGAAGACGACACGAATCTAGTACCAAGAACACTTATAAATTATGTCGTCAGAACTGGGCAGCCTCTAGTATTGGATAATGCAACAGGAGATGAAAAGTATGCTAATGATTCGTATATGAAGCAATTCCAGCCAAAATCGGTACTTTGTTTTCCTGTTATGCGAAAAAATGAGTTGTTGTGTTTATTTTATTTAGAAAATAATTTGGCAACAGGTGCATTTACGCCAGAGAGATTACAAACACTCCAAATGCTTTCTACACAAGTGAGTATTTCTTTAGAAAATGCTCAGCTCTATCAGAACTTAGAGGAAAAAGTAGAAGAACGAACAGTTGAGCTACACGAAAAGAATAAGCGTATTACAGATTCCATTCGTTATGCTCAAACTATTCAAGATGCTATCTTGCCAGCACAGAAAACGCTTAGAGATTTGTTTGCAGAACATTTTGTAATCTATCGTCCGAAAGATATTGTTTCTGGAGATTTTTATTGGGTTACACATGTAGAAAACTATACTTTTGCTGCTGCCGTAGATTGTACTGGACACGGCGTTCCGGGAGCATTTATGTCAATGGTTGGTAATACACTCTTGACAGATATTGTTGGTGTAAGGCGTATTTTTGACCCTGCCAAAATTTTAGAAATGCTTCACGAAGGTGTGCGTGCTGCTCTTCATCAGAAAGATTCTGACAATACGGATGGAATGGACGTTGGTCTTTGTAGAATAGAACGTCAAGAAAATTGGATAGAAGTTACGTATGCTGGTGCAAAACGTCCACTTTACTATACTTCTAATGGAGAAATAGAAAAACTCAAAGGCGATAATTTAAGTATTGGAGGAGTCGTCAAGAAAAAAGAGTATGTCTTTACAAATCAGAAAGCTGTATTGCTTGCCGAAGATGTAATTTATCTTACTTCCGACGGACTTGTCGACCAAGCTAATCCAGAAAAGAAAAAGTTTGGAACTACAAAGTTTGAATCGCTACTAAAGCAATTCCATGCAAGACCATTTAAAGAACAAAAGGAAATTCTCTCTAATCAATTAGACCAACATCAACTAGATGCAGAGCAGAGAGACGACATTACCATATTAGCATTAAGACTCTAACATTTTTTGTCTAAATTATTTTGCCTAAACCATTGAATCCATAATTCAGTGGTTTTTTTGATTAAAATACTTACTTGATATAAATCAGAATAAATAATTACTCCTGTTACAGAATAATAGAGAGATTGCATATTTTCCTTTTTCATTCATATATTTTTAGTATTTTTATTCTTTATACGATTTACAACCCTATCAAAATAATATATGCTCCAACTTGCAGGGCTTCTTGTGCTTGGTTTTTTAGCTCAATGGTTAGCTTGGCGTATCAAAGTGCCAGCCATTCTTCCTTTGATTATTGTTGGTCTTTTAGTAGGCCCTGTTTCTACACTCTTTACAGGTGATGAAGGTTTTTTTATCTCAAAAGGACCAAAACTTATAGATGGAGATGCTATTTTTCAAGGAAAAGTACTTTTTGATGTAGTTTCACTAGCTGTTGGACTTATCCTTTTTGAAGGTGGGCTTACCTTAAAACTCTCTGAAGTAAAAGTATTGGGAAAGGCCGTTCGAAATATTATTGTCATTGGCTCTATCGTAACAATGGCTGGAGGAACGGTTGCTGCTATGCTAATTATGGATTTTTCTGTCCAGACTGCATTACTTTTTGGCTCACTTATTATCGTAACAGGTCCTACCGTGATTGGGCCTATTCTTCGAAATGTAAAGCCTAATTTTAATATTACGACGATTTTGAAATGGGAAGGGATTTTAATTGACCCCGTAGGAGCTTTAATTGCCATCCTAACGTATGAATTTATTATCTCTGGAACAGGTGGAGCGCAAATTGGCTGGATAGCTTTCAAAACATTTGCTATCACGATTGCTGTCGGAATTGCTATTGGTTGGTTGATGGCGTGGTTTGTCAATTTTCTAATTATGAGAGAACTCATACCCAAATATTTACAAAATATTGTTTTACTAGGTTTGGTAATTGCAGCCTTTGCGCTCTCCAATTCTATTCAACACGAATCTGGACTTCTTGCAGTTACTATTATGGGAATGGCTCTTGTAAATATGAAAACTTCCAACCTTAAAGAAATTATTTCCTTCAATGAAGACTTAGTAATTATCTTGATTTCATTTCTGTTTGTTCTTCTCTCTTCAAGGATTGATGTAGTAGATATTGAGCTTGTCTTGACGATTAAGAGCTTTATTTTGTTTGCTGTTGTTGTTTTTGTCTTGCGTCCTTTGTCTGTTTTCTTGAGTACGTGGGGAACGAATCTTACCCTCAAAGAAAAACTATTTATTTCCTATATTTCCCCTCGTGGAATAGTTACGGCTGCTGTGGCATCTATTTTTTCTATTTCACTTTTTCAAAGCAAAGATTATATTATTCCATTAGATGAAGCCTCTATGCTTCTTCCATTGGTATTTTTAGTAATTGTTGGAACAGTAGTTTTACAAGGACTGACAGCCAAACCGATTGCCAAACTCTTGGGGGTTACACGTAAAGACCCTAATGGTGTTGTGTTTTTGAGTGCTGACGAATCGGCTCGTTTTGTAGCTAAAATTATTCAGAAATATAACATTCCAGTTTTGCTTGCTGATACATCAAAGGCAAATACTAGAGAGGCAAGTATGCAACAAATTCCTGTTTATGAAGGAAGTATTTTGAATGAAGAAGCGTGGGAAGAAGTAGATTTTGCCCAATACGGACAGCTTTGGGCAATGACACCTAATGCCGAAATAAATGCGTTGGCATGTAGAATAGTGGGCGAGGAATTAGATAAAGGTAAAGTATTCCGATTTATTTCCAATCGTGAACAAGAGACTTTAAACAAAGATGACTATCCTAAAAATATACTTTTTGAAGGAAGAGCAGATTTTATTACTTTTTCTCATTTTATCCGTAAAAATCCAAAAATAAAGGAAAAACAAGTCAATAGCCGTGAAGAAGTATTATCTATTTTAGATGCTGTAGAAAATAAAGGTAAAGTAATTCCTTTGTTTGTTATCAATGACAAAAACTTTATTGAGCCAGCACTAGCTGTTACCCCTTTAGAAGTAGGAAAAGAAAATACATTTGTATATTTAGAAATTGTATAGTCATTTTAGAGAAATATGCAAAACATAGAAAACTTACAAGAAAAACTAGACCTTGCCCAACGCTTACCTAATCCAAACACAAAAAACATTGTTGCTTTGGCTGTTGGGCTTGGAGAAGAACTATTTTTTATAGGAAAATCAAAAGAAGCCTATAAAGTAAGTGAATTGGTAGCTGATAACATTGATAAAATTACTGAAGAAAGAGAAAATCATCAGTTGAAAGGTATTGCCTATTCAAATCTCGGTTTTTTTGCAAGTTCGGCGGGTAACATTTCAAAAGGAATTGAATATTTAACTAAAGCAAAAGACTATTTAGAACCAATAAATAGCGAAAGTTTGGCAGATGTGTATGTGCGTTTGGGAAGTTTGAACTGGAATCTAGGAAATTATGATGAAGGTTTGAAATATACTAGAGAAGCTCTCATGCTTGCTGAAAAATATAAAAAACTCCGAACCCTTGGATTTTCAGCTTACCTTTTAGGAGGGTATTTTATTGATTTGAAAGATTATGAACAGGCTGAAAGATACTATAAACGTGCTTATAAATCCTTCGAAGAAACAAAAGAAAACAACGGAATAGGAAGAATCATCAACGGACTTGCCAATGTTCATTACTTAAAAGGAGAATATGATTTGGCTTTAGAAAATGCCTACAAAGCATTAGAAATACATACTGCACAAGACAATCAAAACAGTATTTCAAGAGATTATAATGATTTAGGAAAGTTCTACACAGTAAAAAAACAATATCAAAAAGCCTTTGAGTATTACGGAAAAGCTCTCAAAATTCGTTTGGAAAATAATTTTTATGCGGCAGCCGTAACAACACTTTATGAAATTGGAAAATTACATTTAGAATTAGGAAGTGGAAAAGAAGCTATCGTATTTCTTAAAAAAGCCTTAAAAGAAGCTGATAAACTAGATGCTAAGGCAAAACTTTTTAAAATTCATCTTTTGATGAGTGAAGCCTATAAGGAAGATAAAAATTATGAAAAAGCATTTTTTCACTTAGAAAAATACAATCAGATTAAAGAACTAGCATTAGGAGATGAAAATTCGGCTCGTATCAAAAACTTAGAAACACAGTTTGAAGCTGAAAAAGCAAGGCAAGAATCAGAAATCTATCGTCTTCGAAATATCGAATTGAGAGAGGCGTATGCTATGATTGAAGAAAAAAATAGAGATATTACGGCAAGTATAAATTATGCCCAACGCATTCAGAATGCTTTTTCAAGTAGAGAAGAGTTTAAAGAACTCTTTCCAAAATCATTTTTGATTTATGTTCCTCGTGATATTGTGAGTGGAGATTTTATGTGGACTACAAAAGTAGCAAATAAAAAAATATTGGTAGTAGCAGATTGTACAGGACACGGCGTTCCGGGGGCGATTATGACAGTCTTGGGAAGAACATTGCTGAAAAATATTGTAGAAGAAAGAAATATTATAGAACCTTCTCAAATTCTTTATGCCTTAGACAAGAGTGTTAGAGAGTCATTACATCAAGAAACCTCCAACACCAACGACGGAATGGATGCAGCTATTTTAGTTATTGATGAGGTTACTAAAAAAATAGAATTTTCTGGGGCAAAGCTGCCTTTAATTTTGGCTAGAGAAGGAAAAGTAGAGCGTATAAAAGGTTCTTCATTTGCCATTGGAGGAAAAAAACATAAGAGTAGAGAGAAAGAATTTCATACACATACATTAGACTTTCAGGAGAAAGACCGTTTCTTTTTGTTTTCGGATGGCTACCAAGACCAATTTGGTGGAAAAGAAAATCGAAAATTTATGTCTAAAAATCTCATCAAAACCATAGAAAAAAGTGTATATTTATCTTGTTACGAACAATATCCAATTTTGAAAGATACTTTTTTTGATTGGAAAGGCGAGCGCAAACAAACCGATGATGTGATTTTGGTTGCGATAGAGTTGTAACAAACTAGAAATTTTAAACAAGACTATACAAATTATAACTAGATTTTTTTTAAAAAAGCTGATTCTTTAAGGAAGAAAAAAATAGTTAGGCATCAAAAAAACCAATGATAGTTGCTTCATTCAATTATCCATTATTAATTATCAATTCGCTTATGTGGTCAATCATTAAAAATACTTTTCTTACCAATCGCTTTTTTTATGCCATTACGGCTTGTATTTGCCTATTTGTTACAGCCTTTTGGTTTCCTCCTTTGATGTGGATTGCTAAAATTGCTTTGGCTGGATTGGCTGTTTTGACAACAGCAGAAGGGATTATGCTTTTTCATCCTAAAATGAAAATTCAAGCAGAACGTCTTTTAAACCCAAAACTTTCTTTGGGCGACCCAAATCCTGTGCGTTTGGTGGTAAAGAGTGAATATCCTTTGCCAGTGGAAGTTGATATTTATGATGAACTGCCTTTTCAGCTTCAAGTGAGAGATTTTGGAATCAATACGACTTTAGAACAGGAAAAGCCAGAAGAAATTTTATATCATGTCAGACCAACAGAAAGAGGAGTTTTTAATTTTGGAGATATAAATTTTATAGCCAAAACAAAAATAGGATTGCTTCAACGCAGAGTAAAAGTTGATGCAAACTACGACACAGCCGTTTATCCATCAGTTATGCAAATGAAAAAATACGAACTGATGATGTTTTCGAATCTGAGTTTGCAAAATGGAGTTCGTAAAATACGCAGAATTGGACATAGTTATGAGTTTGACCAAGTAAAAAATTATGTGCGTGGCGACGATTTTAGAAGTATCAACTGGAAAGCGACTAGCCGTAGAAATGAACTGATGGTAAATCATTATGAAGATGAGCGTTCGCAACCTGTGTATTTGATTTTGGATAAAAGTCGTGTAATGAAAATGCCTTTTGAGGAAATGACTTTGTTAGACTATGCTATCAATTCTAGTTTGGTAATGTCAAATATCATTCTTCAAAAAGGCGACAGAGTAGGACTTATCAGTTTTGCCAACACACTAGATTCAAAAATAAAAGCCGAGCAGCGTTCAGGGCAGCTTGGGAAAATAATGGAATCGCTCTACCGACAAAAAACAGAGTTTTTAGAAGCCGATTACGATTTGTTGTATGAAGGTGTCAGAAGACTGACTAATGGTAGAAGTCTTCTTATTTTGTTTACCAACTTTGAGAGCATGAGCGCACTCAAACGTAATTTGCCTATGCTTCGTCGTCTGAATAAATTACACCTTTTAGTTGTAGTCTTTTTCCAAAATACAGAACTGACAGATTACTCTAATCTTCCAGTGAATGACTTGGAGGATATTTATAGCCAAACCTTAGCACAAAAATTCTTAGTAGAAAAACGTAGAATGGTCGATGAGCTTAGAAAATATGGTATTCAGTCGGTGCTTACTCGCCCAGAAGATTTGTCTGTCAATACGGTTAATAAATATATGGAACTGAA
>NZ_JAHDIG010000104.1 GCF_020630935.1 Bernardetia sp. | reverse complement strand
AGTGATTAGTGATTAGTGATTAGTGATTAGTGATTAGTGATTAGTGATTAGTGAAGAATTGCACTCTGACATAATTGTTTTGAACTTTAGTCAGCTAATGATAAAAATTCGTAATTAGCTTCGCTGACTTTCAGTTCTGTAACTAATACTTTCCAAAAAAATAATTTCCTAATGCGCTTTCGTCATCGCTCTCATAAAACTCTCTCCAATAGGTTGTAATTTCATCTTCTGTCAGATAGCCTTTCTTTTCTGTATCTAACTTTTCAAAAGTAGCTACTGCAAGTTGTTTATCAATACTGTAAGCAGAAAAGAATTTTTCAAATACTTGGCTATCTATCTTAAAGTTCTCTTTTTTGTTTTGGTCTGCAAAAAGACGAATTACATAACACGTAATGGGTAGAATATCTTCTTCATAAGATTTTTTTTCTATCAGAGAATTACAATAGGCTACCCATTCATCAAGGCTGATTTTTTGGTCTTTTTCATTATCTACAATGCCGTCAGCAAAGAAGAGCATTTTTTTCCAACGATTCTGATACAAATAACTTAGTCCTCTATATGTTTCTGATTGTTTTGAGAAAGGCACAACTTCAGAGAGTTTATTTAGAATCAGATTAAAATCATCTCTTTCAATCGTTCCATCTTTATTTGTATCAAAGATTTCAAACATTCGTTTTGCCTTGCGTTCTTGTAGAGGAGTAAGCATATTCAATTATCAATTAAAAATTACGAATTACGAATTACGAATGGATAAACTTAGTGTACCTAGTTGGTAATTCATTTATAATATAAAAGTTATAGTATGTGTAACTTGATATAGTTACTTATTTCGTAGAAGACAATTTAGTCAAAAAATTGAACCCAAGAAAAGTATATTTTTAGAAATTAAATTCTCCAAGGTGGATTGAGACGGTTTTCTCCTCCATAAAACAAGATGATAGAATTTCCGTCCAAATCTTTTAATCTTGCCTCTCTCCAAAGCCAGCGTTTGTCGTTGGGCAATTCTTCAAATTTGATTCCTTTTTCAAGAAGATTTTGTACGTGCTTATCCAAATTATCACATTCAAAATAAACATGTATGCCATCTCCTGTTGGTAATTTGTCTGTCTGATGCAGTGAAAATGTTGAGTTTCCATTTGGGCATTCAAATCGTGCATAGTGTGGCAGAGCTTTTACAATAAGTTTCAATCCTAATTTTTCATAAAAAGGAATAGACTTTGTCAAATCCAACGAAGGAACAGTAACTTGATTTAGATTCATTTCTATTTATTTTAAATCATTCCAATACCAATCAATAGCTTCTGTAAGTCCTTTTTTGAAAGAATATTGAGGAGAATAGCCTAAAAGTGTTTTTGCTTTATCAATAGAAGCCAACGAGTGAGGAATATCACCTTGACGGTTATCGCCATAAATCGCCTCAATATCATTGATTTTTTCATCGTACTTTCCAAGCAAAGAACGCATCAGTTCGAACATTTCTTTTACAGTTGTACGCTCTCCGAAGGCTACATTATAGACTTGACCTATAGCCTCTGGATTTGTCGTTGTGGCAGCTAGTTCATTGGCTTGTAAAACGTTTTCGATATAAGTAAAATCTCTTGAAAAATCGCCTTTTCCAAAAATAGTAGGGCGTTTGTGTTCCATTAAAAGACCAATAAACTTCGGAATAACAGCTGCATACGCACCATCTGGACGCTGCTTTCTGCCAAAAACATTAAAATAGCGCAAACCAATTAGTTCCAGTCCATACAAATCAGCAAAAACATTAGCATAAAGTTCGTTTACATATTTGGTAACGGCATACGGAGATAGTGGTTTGCCTATGTTTTCCTCTATTTTTGGAAGAGCTTGATGGTCGCCATAAGTAGAAGAACTAGCTGCATAAACAAAACGCTTTACTCCAGCCTCTTTTGTAGCAACCAACATATTGAGAAAGCCTGAAATATTTACATCATTTGAGGTAATAGGGTCGGCTATTGAGCGAGGAACAGAACCCAAAGCTGCTTGATGCAAAACAATTTCTGCTCCTTCTACAGCTTTCTTACAATCTTCTAAGTTTCTAATGTCTCCCTCAATAAGTTTAAAATTAGGGTTTTCCAAAAGATGAGCTATATTTTCTTGTCGTCCCATCGAAAAGTCGTCTAAACAAACTACTTTATTTTCTTGTGCTAGAAATTTTTCACAGAGGTTTGAGCCTATAAAGCCTGCTCCTCCTGTAATTAAGATGTTTTTTGATGTAAGTTGCTTATGTTCCAAGATAATTTGATTTTGTTAGATATGATTTGAATTAATTTAATAGTTTTTTAGGAAGACATATTTCGAAAGTCGTACCTTCTCCAAGTTTGCTCTCTACTGTTATTTTTCCTTGATGTTTTTCTATGATTCCATACGTAATAGACATTCCAAGCCCAGTTCCTTCTCCTACATTTTTGGTAGTATAGAAAGGTTCAAAAATTCGTTTTTGTACTTCTTCGTTCATTCCAATTCCATTATCAGAAATTAAAAGTAGTATAGATGTGTCTTGATTTTTTGTAGTGATTTTCAATGTAGCTTTTTCAATAGCCTCATTTCCTATATCATTTTTTTGTTTTTCTATAATTGCTTGAATAGCATTGCTACAAATATTCATCAATACTTGATTGAGCTGCCCCGGATAACATTCTATTGGCATAATAGAATCGTCTAGTTCTCTTTTAACTGTAATCTGATTTTCTTTAATCTGATTTCGGAGTAAAATTAGAGTAGTAGAAATATGGTCATTGATATGAGTTTTACGAATTTCTTCCTCATCTAACCTAGAGAAATTACGTAGTCCTTTCACAATCTCAAAAGTACGCATCGCACCTATCTGAATATCCTCTAAAAGTGTTCTGGTTTCATCAATTAGCTCATCATATTCTTCGTGTAATTCTGGGCTTATATTTTCTTTACTTGTCCACGATAAAAGTTCTTCTATGTTGGTATGAAGCGCATCCATTCCAGCATATACAAAATTGATAGGATTGTTTATCTCATGTGCTATTCCTGCTGTCAGCTGTCCCAAACTTGCCATTTTTTCAGCTTGGGTAAGTTGTGCTTGTGTGGATTTTAATTCTCTAATAGTAGTTGCCAACTGTTCATTTACTTCCCTTTCCCTTTCTAATGTATGCTGAAGTTTTGTTTTGGCAGCAGCCAATCTTTCGTTGGTAAGCTGCATTTCTTCTGCATATTTCCGAAGTTCTTTTTCAGATTCGGCAAGGTCTTCTACTTGTTTTAATAATTGAGCTTCTGTATAGCGTAATCTTGTACTTCGTTCTGCAATAAGTTCTTCTAGTCGTTCTCTTTGGTTCATCAGTTCCTGATTCATTGTCAGTAACTCTTCTTGATTTTCTTTAAAAGAATTGTCTTGGTATTGAAGTGCATCGTTCTGTTTATTTGCTTCTATAAGTAAATTTCTCAATAAGTCTTCGCTCTGACTTACCATTCGCATGGCTGTGGCAACAATGAGTAAGTTCATACAAACTGCCATTACCCAAATGATAATTCGGAAAATTGCTGCCGTAGAGGGTGGCATAAATACTCCAAGCTCTGTAAAATCTTTTGGTAAAAACTCTAGCCAACCTATTATTGCACCAAAAGCAAGAAGAAAAAAGAGCTGTAAGCTCTGTTCTTGCCCCGAAAATAACATAATTATGATGATACTGATGGGTAAGATAAAAGCCCTCATGGCTGATTCTCTATTAAAAACTAAAAAGAAAATGAGATGAGCAATAATAATCTGAAAGACAAAAAATATTTTGGCTAAATCTGTCTTACCAAGCCTGTTGAACAAAATAGGACAAAGGAAACCTAGCCAAACAAGAAAAGTGCTTAGTATGAGTTCTTTTGTCCAAAATGTATTCAGAATAAACAAACCTAGCATTCCTACCAAAAAAACAGAGCCTAACGAAAGACACACCAAATTGATAAGCCGAACACGGGCAGCTTGTTGAGTGTGCATTAGGTCAGTAACTCCCCAATTAATGCTATTTTGTAAAAAATCTCTTATAATATTTTGCCTTTATATTTGTTTATTCATTATTACTGGTAAAATTGATTTCTGTACTATCTCCAATATTTAGACTTTGAATCAAGCCTTTTAAAGAGGAATCACTTCCTATGATTGATTTGTCTAATGTAGCGTGAGTCAGCTCTGAAAATGAACCTATAATACTATTTTGAATGATAGAATTTGAGATATTTGTATGGTCTCCAATCGCTACATTAGGTCCAATAATGGAGTTTTCCAACTTACATTGTTTGCCAAATCGGACAGGTTGAATAATAATACAGTTGGGATAATCCGTAGAAACTGAAGTTTCAAAGCCGTGTCTTTTCAAAAGACTAGCATTCGCCTCCAAAAGCGTTTCCTTTTTTCCACAATCAAACCAATTATCTACTTCCACAAAAGTAATCTTTTCTCCTTGAAGTACCATTTCCATAAGTGCATCTGTCAGATGATACTCCCAAGAGCTATTTGCAGAGGCAGAGTTACTCATAATCTTTTTTATAGAATCCAAGAGTAATGGAATATTTGTAACTTTATATGCTCCCACCAATGCCAAATTTGACTTTGGAATACGTGGTTTTTCAATCAGCCTTTTAATCGTACCATTTTTATCAGCCTCTACAATTCCAAATATACGAGGGTTATCTACTTTTCTAACAGCTACTACGGTGTTTTTTATATCAAAAAAGTGAGTATAATTCATCTCTACAATTGTATCTCCAAGCACAATCAATAGTTCTTCTTCTTCCTTTATAAACTCTCTAGCTATCCACAACGCATGTGCAGATCCAATACGTGGCTCTTGCAATACAAATTCGGTTTGAATAGAGTCTTTATACGTATTTGTTACATATTCTTCTATTTTATCTCCTAAATAGCCTATTACAAATAAAAAATTTCGAATACCATTATTATATAAATTGTCAATAATATGTCCTAAAATAGGTTTGCCTGCTATGGGTACGAGTGGTTTGGGTTGTGTATGAGTATGTGGACGCAAGCGTGTACCTGCTCCTGCTACTGGAATAATTGCTTTCATAGGTTCGATGACAAAAGATAGAGAATGGCTAGAATAAAACTGACTACCAAAATAAAAAAAATAATATAACTTTTCATGTAAAATCTTCAGTTGGCTTGTATTCAGTATGAACAAAATATAAAAACTTTAAATGTTTTGAAAACCTAATGAGAAACTATCTGTTTCATTTTTTTAATCTTATAAACTTTATTCAAGAAAATGAAATCGATAAGTATTTTGGGTTGTGGCTGGCTTGGCTTAGAGGTAGCCAAATATTTTATAAAAAAAGAAATACAAGTAAACGGCTCTACCACCTCCAAAGAAAAAACAGCAATTTTAAAAAATGAAAAAATTAAGCCCTATATTTTACAATTGACAGAGAAAAACATTGAAGCCTATAAAAATAACTCGCATGATTTTTTCAAAGATTTTTTTCATACAGATATTGCACTGATAAACATTCCACCTCCAAGAGAAAACAAAGATTTTTATAAAGTTCAAATGGAATTTATTAAAAATTATCTACTAAAAAATGAAAAAGCAACTAAAAAAATTATTTTTATCAGTTCGACTTCTATATATAAAGATTATCCTGCTGACTTGAATAAAGAAGTAATCGAAAAAGATGTAGAAACAAAAGAAGAGGCTGCTAGAAAAGATATTTTTGACGCTGAAAATATATTTGTAGAGGCAAGTAAAAATAAAAAGTTAGAAACTGTAGTATTGCGTGCAGGAGGTCTTATGGGAGGAAAACGAGTAGCAGGAAAGTATTTTGCAGGTAAAAAGGGCTTAAATACTGGTAGTATTCCAGTAAATTTCATACATAGAAAGGATTTAGTAGAAATTATTTCAATAATTTCAGACAAATTGGTAGAAAATATTCTATTCAATAGCAAAAAACGTAACAAATTTGAAGTGTTTAACGTAGTGTGTCCTACTCATCCTACACGTCAAAAAGTGTATAAAAAGAATGCTAAAGACTATAATTTTGAAGCTCCCACCTTTCAAGAGAACACAGAAACTCCTAATTATAAAGTTGTAGATACAAATAAACTAAAAGACATACTGAATTACGAATTTCACTACCCTAATCCGTTATATTTTCCCATAGAAAGCGATATTTGATTTTTTTTATCAAAAAAACTCCTTAAAAATTACACAAAACAGATGATTTTATAAAGACTTAAAAGGCTGTTTTTTATACGATTAGTCATTAAATAACTTAACTTTGTATTAATACTATTTACTCGTTCCCTTAAAACGACTAAAGACGCACTCATAAAATTGAGATAGGACATAAAGAAGATATGCCTCTCCCAAAACTACTCACTAGACTAAAATTTTATGAAACTAAAAAAATTAATTCTGCTACAACTTACTCTTTTTCTTGGCTTAGCAGCTATGGTAGCTTGTGAACGTAACGAAGAATGTGCGCTAAGTGCTGCAAAGAAATCAGAAAAAAATGCAGAAACTCCTATTCAAGCTGTTGGTTCGGCAAGTCCAGCTATTATAAAATAACAGCTAAATGATATTCAAACGCTACAATACGTCTTTTTAATCTACTCTATATCCCCTTTTTATAGATAAACTGTACTGCGTAGCGTTTTGATGACTAGAAAACTTTATTTCAAACTCATTTCATTCTTTTTAGATTGGAATGAGTTTTTTTATTAATTTGAGGTTTTAATATTTTTATTTTTATCATAATAATATAATTAGTAGAATAAAATGATAGCAAAAACCTTTGGAGCATCCGTAGTAGGAGTAGAAGCAAATATTATAACGATTGAAGTCAATGTAATGAAGGGAAGGCATATCGTGATTGTTGGCTTGGCTGATAGTGCTGTTAAGGAAAGTGAACAAAGAGTAGAATCGGCTGTCAAGCAATTAGGCTTTCGTATTCCTCGCCAAAAAGTAGTAGTCAATCTTGCTCCTGCTGATGTTCGTAAAGAAGGTTCTGCTTACGATTTACCAATTGCTCTTGGTATGCTCGTCGCTTCTGACCAAATTACTGCCCCAAATTTTGATAAATATATTGTTTTGGGAGAGCTTGCGCTTGATGGAAAACTGCGTCCGATTCGTGGCGTATTGCCTATTGCCATTGAAGCTAGAAAACAAGGTTTTAAAGGATTTGTATTACCAAAAGAAAACGCTAGAGAAGCTGCTATCGTAAATAATTTGGATATTATTCCAGTCGAAACATTAGAGGATGCTGTCGGATTTTTTGAAGATGAAAGAAATATTGAACCTCTACAAATTGATACAAGAGGAATTTTCAGCCAACAAAAAAATGAATATGAAGCCGACTTTGCCGATGTACAAGGGCAAGAAAATATAAAAAGAGCTTTAGAAATTGCAGCAGCAGGAGGACATAATGTAATTATGATTGGTCCTCCAGGGGCAGGTAAAACAATGCTTGCCAAACGCCTTTCGTCTATTTTGCCTCCTCTTAGTTTGTATGAAGCATTAGAAACTACCAAAATACATTCTGTGGCAGGACAACTAGGAGAGAATGCTGCCCTTGTGGCTACTCGTCCGTATCGTTCTCCTCATCACACCATTAGTGATGTCGCTTTAGTGGGAGGAGGAGGAAATCCACAACCAGGAGAGATTTCGCTTGCTCATAATGGCGTTTTGTTTTTAGATGAACTTCCAGAGTACAAACGAACTGTTTTAGAAGTTTTGCGACAGCCTTTGGAAGAACGAAGAGTTACTATTTCTAGAGCGAAAGTTTCGGTAGAGTTTCCTTGTAATTTTATGCTAATTGCTAGTATGAATCCTTGTCCGTGTGGGTATTACAATCATCCAGAAAAAGAATGTGTCTGTGGAACAGGTATCGTGCATCGATATTTGAATAAAATTAGTGGTCCTTTACTAGATAGAATTGATTTACACGTGGAGGTAACTCCTGTCTCATTCGATGAAATGACAGCAGATAGAAAGGCTGAAAGTAGTGAAGAAATACGAAATCGTGTTATCAAGGCAAGGAAAGTGCAAGAAAATCGTTTTAAAGTGATAGATTCAGTACATTCTAACGCTATGATGCCGTCTCAAATGGTAAAAAAGATTTGTAAAATTGATGAGACGAGTAAAATCCTTTTAAAAAATGCAATGGAAAGATTAGGACTTTCGGCGAGAGCGTATGACAGGATTTTGAAAGTAGCCAGAACCATTGCAGACCTCCAAAATAGTCCAGATATACAGACAGCACACATTGCAGAAGCGATTCAGTTCAGAAGTTTGGACAGAAGCGACTGGGTTTCATAGCTTTAACTTCCCTTTTTTTATTGCACTTAGTCAAGACAAAAATTAAAAACTTAACTGACCAACGGTCATTATTTTGACTGTACGTGTAAATTAAAAAATTGTTTGCTTCGAAAAGCAAAAATTTCGATATTTTTTTTTGCCTCTGTGTAAGAAATAATTAAAGTTTACATATTCAGAATAAATTATAAATTACATCGTACTTAAAGGGCTGAGATTCTGCAAAAACCAAAAAATACAGAATTTTTTTTGGCAAAAACACTGTTTTATGTTAGTATCAAAAATACAACACCTTGAAAAACAATTAGTTATAATTTGGATAAGTGAATAATAAGGTCGTACCTTTGCATCCGTTCACCATCAAATCTAAATATGAGATATGTTACAATAACTACTTTGTCAATTTTTGTTTTATTTATTACATCATTTACTTCTAACTCTACACACACAGTCGCTTATCCGACTATGAGTATAGAAGAAGATGATGAAGTAACTTTAGACGAAGTAGAGCTCACGTACACGTGGGATAGTCTTATTACTCGCATTAAGAGCAGAGAAGGACTTATGTTAGAGCCTTACAACTGTGCAGCAGGCTACCTTACCATTGGCTACGGTCATTTGGTTACGGAAAGAGACAGCGCACTTTTAGGAGGCATTACCGAAAAACAAGCTGATTCGTTGCTTCGCCACGATTTGAATTACTCTAAAAGATGGGTAAAGAAAAATCTTAAGCTTAAAGGCGCAAAGCTCATCGCAATCACCAATTTTTGTTTTGCTTTCGGTACGTCCAAACTTTATCGCAGCACATTGTATAAAAAAATACAAAACGATGAGGCGATAGACACGGAAATTTTGCGTTGGGTAAACATAAACGGTGCGCCTAACCCAAATCTACAAGAAGAAAGAGAGTTTGAACTTTGGCTTTATACGCTAGGCGAAAAAAAAGAAGCCTATTTACAGCAGTTGAGCCAAAACGCAAAAGCAAGTTCTGAAAACAAAATGAACTAAGCCTAAAACAAAGCTCA
>NZ_JAHDIG010000103.1 GCF_020630935.1 Bernardetia sp. | reverse complement strand
TTTTAGCTGTTTTTTGCAACTAAATTTGATACTGCTAAACTAAAGGTTGGTGTTTAAGCGTAGCGACACCAACAACTTTTTATCTCATGTCCAGTACTCTACTTGGAATACTATCTTTAAGTAATGAATTTCGTAGTTGTTGTTTTGTTGTGAGCTGAATTGTTGTTTACTAACCAAAAGTTATTTCCATTTTCAATCTATTTAATTTTTATGCAAAAGCTATTTCTGACTTTGATTTTCTCTGTGTATATCTTTCTTTCTACCTCTTGTGATTGTCATACAGAATCAACTGGAGTGGTGCTTGACAGAACTACTAGGCAGCCTTTAGAAAATGTAGAGGTAAGCATCTATCTTTCAACAGTTCATAAAGATAGTCTCAAAACACCTGTCTTTACCAATAAAAATGGTGTTTATAAGCTCACTCACGAATATTGTAGTGATTATATGATAGATTTTGACAAGGAAGGATATATAGGCTTTGTAACTTCTCCTAAAGAAAATGATACGATTTATTTAGAAATGAATAAAGAAAAAGATTAGCATAAAAAAAAACACCCAAAACTAAAGTAGGTTTGGGTGTAAATCGTAATGATGGTAGTGTTTAGCTGAAAGGACTATTTATAAATTTCAAATTTGCTCTATTTATTATTTGCATTTTTTTGCTTATAAATTCTATACTCTTTTTCTGCTAACTCAATCATTTCATCAAACAAAATAGATTTTTTGTCTAGAGTAGATAGCTCTTTTTTTAAAATTGTGTTTTGCTTTCTGAGATTACGAATTTCTTGCTCCAATAAGCGTTGTTCTTCTGTTTTCATGGCGTTTTTTATTTTATACATAAAATTATCTGAGATATAACTTGAAAATTATTTAACGTGAATTTGTGATTATATTTTACCACTTATTGAGATATTTCAACTTGCTTTTTTATCTGATTTTATCAATATCGCTAGTCTCATCGTAGCAGATTGAAAAGAACATATAATCTATTTTAAGTTATTCTAAAGGATATTTATAATCCAAACTCACGTTATTTAAGCTACAAATTATAAGTATTCTACATCAGAGATATTATCATCTTTCTTTTCTTCCTTTTGAGCTTCTTCTTTAGCTTTTTCAGCCTCATTGAAGTTTTCGATAAAACTCAAAAGTTTTTCACCACCTGGGATACTCGTTACCATTTCCAAGACATCACCATAATCATTGTCTGATTTTATAGTCTTGACAACTTCTTTGAGCATCGGAACTGCCATTCCAACTCCCATAACTGTACCCATAATGTTTTGCATCGGCGAAGAAGCTCCACCAAATACATTTCCATTAGCAGCACCGTTTGGAGACGTTCCCATTCCGTTTTGCATTCCATTGATATTCAAGAACTTGATACTATCAATTTTTTCTGCTGGTGCCATAAGTTTTTCCATAATGGTAGGCAATAAAGGAATAAGCTCTTTGATAGCATCTGCCAAGATAAGATTTTTACCCACTTTATTTTGAGCTTCAATCTTAGCCAAAAGAGCATCTGCTTCTGCTTCTCCAATCTGTCTGATAGTCTGTGCTTGCAATTCGGCTGCTTTGCTTTCTAGTTCGGCAGCTTCTAATTTTGCTTGTGCTACGGTTCTCAAACGGTAGGCTTCTGCATCTACATCTACATTGAAAGCAATGAGTTCTTTCTTCGCTTCTTTGTCTGCCTCAATGACTTCAATTTGAGCTTGCTTATCAGCTGTTTTCAAATCTAGTTCAGCAGCTTCTTGCTTCGATTGTGCATTTTTAATCAAGTTATAGGCTTTAATGTCTGCCTCTACACGCTGGTTAGTCAGTTGTGTTTCAGCTTCTTGTTTTGCCTTAATTACCTCAATTTCCTTATCACGATTTGCCACCTCTACGGCTTGAACTGTTTTGGCTTGCTCTTCTGCTTTGATTTTTTCAGCTTCTTGTTTTGCTGTTTCCTCTAGCATTTTGAGTTTTTCACGAAGCTGCTCAGCAACTTCACTTTCTCTACGAATACGAGCCAATTCAATTTCTTTAACTTTATTTTCATCAGCTACACTTACAGCTTGTTCTTTTGCTTTTTCAGCAACAACAGACTCTTGTTCTTTCTTCTGATTTGCCAAACTAATTGCTAATTCTCTAGCAATAAGAGCTTGCTGCTCAATAGACTCTTGCTCTTGCTTTGTTTTTTCAGCTAAAGCTCTTTCTCTTGATTGCGCTTCTGCAATTTCACGTTTTTGCTTTTCAGATTTAAACTCTAAATCTTGTGTAATTTCTAACTGACGGGTTTGTGCTGCTTGGTCTTGTTCTGCAATACGAACTTCTTTTTCACGTAAACGAAGGTTGGCAGCCTCTGCTTGTGATGCTGTACGTTGTGCAATTTCCTTGATACCCTGCGAATCCAAAACGTTTTGGTCGTCGTGTTGAGACAATGGAAGTTGCTCCAAATACTGAATCGCTACGTCATCTAATCTATATCCATTCAAAATAACATCCGAATCTTCATCTTGTCCTAGAGCTTTCATGATTTGCTCTTTAAACTCTGTACGGTTTTGGTAAAGCGAATCAAAAGTAAGTTTTGAACCTGCTGTTTTCAAAGCATCTGAAAATTTCGCCTCAAAAAGCTCTCTAATAATTCCAATATCAGAAGCTCTGTTACATCCTACGGCACTTGCCACACGACGAATATCTTCATCCATTGAGTTAATTTTAATATAAAAATCAACTTCTACTTCTGCACGAATACCATCTTTACATGACAAACTTTCGTGTTCACGTCTTCTGATTCTGACCGTTTTGACTGTTAAATCTATCGTTTCAATTTTATGAAGAAGTGGAATTACGATTGCCGAACTGGTCGAAACTGAGGCTTTTTGTAGTCCAAAACCTGTCTTGACAAGGGCTGTTCCAGGGCTTGCCTTCTTTAAAAAAGCTCTAAGCAAAGCCACCAAAAAAACGAGAAAGAGGATAATTCCAGCAGCCACAAAGACAAACGCTGGTATGCCATTAGAGGCACTAGATTGCAAAATAATTGCTTCCATGGTTATTTTAAGTTACGAATTATCATCTTCAATTACGAATTGAATAATTACAATATGACTGATTGATAATTCAGAGTTGAATAAATAGATAAGAGTAAAAGACTTTTCTTTTCATTATTTCCACAAGAAAGCAAAATTTTGTTAATTTTTGTCAAGTTTTGAGAAAGAAAAGCCGTGCGAAAATAGTTTTCGCAAAAACGAGATTATATGAAGTTCACATTGGAATAAAGGTGTAGAACAGACATCTTGTCTGTTTGAGTAAATAAAATAAATGATAAGTCTTTCACAGACTAAAAGTCTGTGCTAATTAGTTGAGCATTACGAAGTAGAGATTTTTTTCTTTGTCAAAATCTACAATGACTACTTCTTGTCCTTTGACAAAAACAGCCTCTTTTTCTGCCGTACGAATAGAAATATCTACAATATCTCCTCCATCTAATTTGAAGGTTGCACTACCAAAAGTAGAAGTTACTTTAGAAGATGACACTTTAGCAACTTGTCCGACCAAACTGCTTGCCTTTGTTGCTACTCCGTAATCTCTAAAAAACGGTTTGATAGGTTTGAGTACAAAACCTGCAACAAACACAGCAGCAAAGAAAGAGATTCCAAAATTGATAAAAAACATTGTCCAAAACTCCCAAGAGAGCGAGAGTTCTAACTGCTCAACAGCTAAGTGATTGAGCCAAACTCCAATGATAGCCTGTATGAAAAACAAGACAGTTAGGATAATAGAAATAGGAACTTGTCCGACACTAAGAAAATTCATCAGACCGTGTCCCAAACCTCCTCCATCTCCATCAATGTCCATATCAGCATCTACATCAAAGTCAGCTTGTGGCATCAGACCTTCTATTGCACTATGACTAAACAAACCCACTGCTGAGATAAGCCAAATTCCGATAGAAATTGCTCCCAACACTCCATAAATTAGATTGTAAGGAGCTTCTAAAAGTGTGATTAATTCATTCATGGCGATATGATTTTTTGGTAGGTCATAATCAATATAAAAATAAACAAACTTTACTTTAAAGTAAGTTTAAAATTATTATTAAGTAGTTATAGTTTTATAAAACTTATTACTTAAAGTGATTATGCTTATTATTACGCAAAAAATCAGAAGAAGGTTTTGTATTAAAACTACTATTCAAATTATTATTTGGTTAAAACGCTCAAAATGAGCATATTATTTCGTAAAAATTTTTAAAATATTTTTTAAAAATTCTTTTTTTTAGATAAAAGTTTGTAGATTGCTAGGTTATTGACTTATCATTTTTTGTTTTGAATAATATAATTGCTCTGTCAATCAAAAAATAAGTAGTATCTTTGTATTACACTTCGAAATGAGGTTTGACGAATAAAAGATTTGATTCTAAAGTTTTTTGTTTGTGATGTATAAATGCTCATTTCACAATTCATTTATATGTCAGAAAATAATAATAACAAGACTATTTCTTTTGCCGATTTAGGTCTTTCAGATGAGCTTCTTCAAGCTGTAGAAAAACAAGGTTATACTTCACCTTCATCTATTCAAGAAAAAGTAATTCCACATGTGTTAGATAAAAAAGATGTCTTAGCATCAGCACAGACAGGCACAGGAAAAACAGCAGGTTTTACACTTCCGATGCTTCAGTTACTTACTCAAAATGAAAAAAGACGTTCCAAAATCAGAAGGCGTGTTTTAAGATGTCTTATTCTTACTCCTACTCGTGAACTGGCTGCACAGGTTTTTGAAAATGTACAGGCGTACAGCGAGTTTTTAGATATTCGTAGTGCTGTTATTTTTGGAGGAGTAAATCAGAATCCACAAATCAGAACACTCAAAAATGGTGTAGATGTTTTGATAGCTACCCCCGGTCGTTTGTTGGATTTGGAAAATCAGAAAGCTCTTTCTCTTGCAGATGTAGAAATTTTAGTGTTAGACGAGGCAGACAGAATGCTAGATATGGGTTTTGTCCATGATATAAAACGAGTAATCAAACTTGTTCCTACAAAAAGACAAAATCTACTTTTTTCGGCTACTTTTTCTAAAGAGATAAAAGAGTTGGCAGGAAAAATACTCACAAATCACGTAACTGTAGAAGCTACTCCAGAAAATACGACAGTAGAGAAAATCAATCAAGTAGTTTATAGTGTCAATAAAACACGCAAATCTGATTTGATTATTCAACTTATTGATGAAGGAAATTGGGAGCAAGTCTTGGTATTTACTCGTACAAAATATGGTGCAAACCGTTTGAGTGACAAAATGAATAAAAAAGGTATAAAAGCTGCTCCAATTCATGGTAACAAAACTCAAAATGCTCGTACAAAGGCACTTCAAGGCTTTAAAGATGGAGAAATTCGTGTCTTGGTAGCCACTGACATTGCTGCAAGGGGATTGGATATTCCACTTTTACCGTATGTAATTAATTACGAATTGCCTAATGTGGCAGAAGATTATGTACACAGAATTGGGCGTACTGGGCGAGCAGGAGCAGGTGGTGATGCAATTTCGCTAGTTTCTCACGATGAAGTAGAGTTTTTAAAAAACATCGAAAGGCTTGTCAAAGAAGAGATTGAGGTAAAGATAGCAGAAGGCTTTGAACCAACAGCTCCAACAAAAGAAGATATTGAAGAAGCAGAACTAGCTGCTAGACAGATGAGTGGAAGAGCTGGAGCATACAAAAAAAACAGACAACGCAACCGAACACAAGGAGAAAAAGGAAAATCAAACTCTGTTAATTTGGGAAGACCTAAATCTAAAACTAAAGGACGAAGAAGTAATAATCCAAAATTTAGAAAAAGGTAATTTCTAACATAAATTGCTATTCTTGTTTCACAAATTCAAAAACTGTATTTTTGATAAAAAATCATAGAGTACTGGACATGAGATAAAAAATTGTTGGTGTCGCTACGCTAAAACACCAACGAACGGTATTTTTTCCCTGTTCTGTGGCTCACAGAACAGCAAATATCTATTGATGTCCAGTACTCTAAAAAAATCATTATATAAATAACAAATCCATGAAAATAGGGGATAGAGTGCGTATGCTTTCAGGAACAGAAGAAGGCACTGTTACAAAAATACTAAAGCACGGACAAGTAGAAATAGAAATAGAAGATGGTTTTCGTTTGCCTGTTATGGCAGCTGAAGTTGTTATTATAAATAAACAAGAAGAGAAGTATTTTGGTAAAAAATCACCTATCGTAGAGGAAGAAGAAAAGCCAATTTTAAAGCCCACCAAAAAAGTAAAAAAATCTACTGTCGGAGAAGGGATTTACCTTGCCTTTACTGATTTCAATGATAAATTGTTGAATGTTTATCTTGTAAATAATATATCGTATTCTATGCTTGTTACAGTAAGTGAGCAGCTAGAAGACGGAACTGAAAAACATCTTTTTTCAGAAAAAATTGACAAGCAAAATGCTCCTAAAGTGCATAGGTTAAGTAGGGAAGAGTTTAATAATTGGAATCCTCTGATTATACGAGCTATTTTCTTCAAAAAAGGGGACTTCGAACCCAAACAAAGTCTATTTTTTAAGATGGGTTTTAATAATTCTTTTTTCAGAGTAAAGAGAACTGCACCTGTTTTGGAAAGAGAATCATATCTTTTTAGAGTAGAAGGAAGAGAAATTAAACTCGATTTAGAGCCAGAAAAAATGCAAGTAGTAGATGCTGCTAATTTGAGAGAACGAATCATAGAAAATAGCTCTAAGGTGTCTCCTTATAAAACAGAAGCTCCTCCCAAAGAGATTGATTTGCATATAGAAGAACTTGCTCCAGACCATTACGACATAATGACTAATGAAGCCATAATTACAATGCAGTTAGAATACTTCGAATTGTATTTGGATAAAGCCTTAGCTGCCAATATGGAATCCATTATTTTCATTCATGGAATAGGTGTTGGAAAACTAAGACAAGAAATTCATAGAAGATTGAGTCAGCATCCCCACGTCAAGTTTTATCAAGATGCTTATAAAGACAAGTTTGGATATGGAGCGACTAAAGCTGTTTTTAAATAAAGAAAGAACTTTTTGGTAGTGTATTCAGTTATTTTGAAATAATCACTAAAAAAACAACAGAAAAAAATAATATGCAAAACGAAAGCCAACGACAAAAACAGGTTTCGAAGATAATTCAGAAAGATATAGGCGAAATTTTTCAGATTCAAAGTATAGGAAAAGATGCTTTAGTAACAATTACTAATGTAAAATCTGCCCCCGATTTAGGACTTTGCAGAATTTACGTAAGTGTTTTTCCTCCAGTAAAGCAATATGCTGTAATGGAAGAGATTGAGAAAAAAAGTGGTCTGATTCGTAGTGAACTAGGCAAACGTGTTCGCCATCAATTCAGACAAGTTCCTGCACTAGAGTTTTTTATAGACAAAACAGAAGAAGAAGCTGCTGAAATCGAACAGCTCATCGATAGTCTAGATATTCCTCCTGCTCCAGAAGAAGACGATGAGAATTATCAAGATTACAAAGACGAAGGCAGGCTTAGCGCAGACGATTTCTAAACTAGATTTAATCGCTTCGAAAAAAACATCCATTTCTCAACTTATCTTTAGGTTCTGAAGTGGATTTTTTTTGCTTCATAAAATCTTAACTTTCTTTTTCATTATTTTTATTTTCCACTTCAATTTTTTTCAAAATGACTTTCTTATATTGCTAAACCTAAAAAAACTTATCTAAAACTACTTATTACTGTTCTTATGGAAAGCAATAAAAATATAGAAACCCAGAACTTAGAATCAGCCAATGAAATAAAAAATTTGATAGACAAAGCTGATTTTATAGAAGCTACCAACCTCAACAAATACCATATTGAGCTTTTTGCAGGGCTTCTGATGCGTGCCTTAAAGCTACAACAGGCAAACGACCTTTACAAAGCCATCGCTACCAACGAAGGTCTGGATTTTTTAAAATCATTCTTTGAGTTTTTGAATATCAAAACGATTGTCAATGAAGAAGAATTGAAACGCATTCCAAAAGAAGGTGCATTTATTACGGTCTCTAACCATCCATTTGGCTTGGTTGACGGACTTTTATTGATGCGTTATTTGGTTGAACAGCGTGAAGATTTTAAAGTGATGGGAAATTTTCTATTGAAGAGAATCGAACGTATTTCGAAGTATGTCATTCCAGTAAACCCATTAGAAAACCATAAAGAAGCCTATTCTAGTATGGCTGGAATGAAATCAGCTCTCACACAACTACGTGAAGGCAAACCACTTGGTATTTTTCCTGCTGGAGAAGTATCTAGTTATCAGCCTAAACTAAAAACTATTTCTGACCGTCAGTGGCAAGTGCCTGCGCTCAAACTCATCAAAAAAGCTAAAGTTCCGATAGTTCCAGTTTATTTTCAAGGAAGCAATAGCCGTATTTTTCATCTGATTGGCAGAATACATCCTCTTTTGCGTACAGCATCTATTCCTCGTGAAATGTTTAACAAGAAAAATGAAGAAGTCAGAATACGTATAGGACACCCTATAACATTAAAAAGCCAAGAAGATTTTGAAGATATTGAGCGATTCGGACGTTTTTTGAGAGCCAAAACGTATGCCTTGGGTTCAACCATGGAAGTGAAAAAGTTTTATTATCCTTCTTTTAAATTTCCTTCCAAACCTCAAGAAATTGTAAAGGCAAATCCAAAGGAAAAACTTATAAAAGAAGTAGAAAATCTTAAAAAAGCAGATAAACTACTCTTTGTTCAGCAAAATTATGAAGGTTATGTAGCCAATTCGAATCAAATTCCTAGTATTTTGAGTGAAATAGGAAGGTTACGTGAAATTACATTTAGAGAGGTTGGAGAAGGGACAAATAAGAAAACAGATTTAGATGAGTTTGATTTGTATTATCATCACTTATTTATTTGGGACAAAGACGAACATAAAATTGTAGGAGCGTACCGTGTTGGTAGAGGCGACAAAATTATGCGTCGTTTTGGTAAAAAGGGGTTTTATTTGGAAAGTCTTTTCAAGATGAGGGATGAATTTACACCTTACCTTGAAAAGTCCTTAGAACTTGGGCGTTCGTTTATTGTAAAAGAATATCAACAAAAACGACTTCCTTTGTTTTTACTTTGGAAGGGAATTTTATTTTTCTTACTTCAAAACCCTCAATATCGTTATTTGGTAGGTCCAGTCAGTATTAGTAGTCATTATACAGAGGCTTCAAGAACACTCATTGTACAGTTTATTCAGCGTTATTTTTATGATGAAAAACTAGCTGGCTTTGTCAAACCAAGAAAAGCCTACAAACCAAAATTAAATTTATTGGATACAGACGCACTTTTTGAAGGTACACATGATTTGACACAATTAGACAAACTTTTGTGGGATTTAGAACCTAATCGTTTTTCTGTTCCTGTTTTGCTCAAAAAGTATATTCAACTCAACGCAAAAATTATTTCTTTCAACCTTGACCCTAAGTTCAATAATGCACTTGACGGTTTGATGGTTTTAGATATAAATGAAGTTCCAGAAGAAACCATCAAGAATTTGAATAAAGAAATGGAATTGCCATCTTAAAATTGTAATTAACGTGAACTCGGGATTATATTTATTGATTATCAATAAGTTATGATATTATTTAATCTTCGGTACTGCCCTTTGGGCTGACCTTGATTAAAAGTAGGTCAGTCTCGTTAGAGCAGACCGAAAATAGTTTCTGTAGTGTATAGAGAAGCACTTAAGATTGGTTTTTAATCCCGAGTTCACGTTAATTAGCAATTATTTATTATTTACTGTGGGTCATTGTAATATCATAACCTAAAACGATGACCAACAGTAGAAAATAATTTATTTCAAAACAGCATCACTAAGCATATTCAAAACCCCATCAATTTTGTCTGTCAGTTCTACATTTTCAATAGCATGACGGCTTGCCAAAA
>NZ_JAHDIG010000102.1 GCF_020630935.1 Bernardetia sp. | reverse complement strand
TCTAAAATTTCTGTATCATTGGTATCTATTGGATTCTCATCTACTTCATTCATTTTATGAACTTCTAAATCGCTTTCTAAAAGTTCAGATAAGTTGTGTTTTCTTCGCTTAGTTGCACTAATAAGAGCCTGAACAGGACGAAACTCTGAATCTGGCACACTAAAATGAGAAATAAAATATATCCAAATGCCATACACAAAAAAGGAGAATGTTCCTACAAAGCCTATCAGATTTGCTTTGTAACCATCAAAAACAATCTTGTCGAAGGAAGCAGAAATTACCATATAGGTAAACGTAACGACAAAAAAGAAACGCAAAAGCATTGAAAATGAAGACCCTACAATCTCATAATCTCTCTTTTTATAAATTATATCCCAAAACTGTTTCCAAATCTGTTCGAAGGAATCAGGAATAGTTTCTTCTGGGCGACTATTGATGCGAAATACATACTCTCTCCAAAATGTAAATGCGAGTGTAAAAACTATAATCAGTAATTGTAAGGAGAAAAAGAAAATTAAATGAGAAGCCTTTACACTCTCTCCAAATAATAAACGATACCCACCTAAGGAAATCCAACGCAGCAAATAATCAAAGGTCAAGACTTTTAATGATAAATCTACAATATGAATTTTTTCTTCGTTTGGTTTATTATCAGAACTATTTGAGGTAAATATCGACATTTTTTATATAGGGATAATTATAGGATTTCAGACCAAATTGTTTTGCCCTAATTAGCTACAAAGTAAGTACCGAGAGTGCTTTTATCAGTTACAAAAAAATGGTTTTTCGTCAAACGTTTTTATTTACTAGATTAAACAAATTTTACAGTAGATAAATATAAGCATATTTTTTCATACAAAATAAAAAAGCCTTTCACTCTATGAGAGTAAAAGGCTTTCTACTTTCTTCTAGTATTATATTCTAGTTATCGCTATCAGCACGAATCATTGCACAACGGAAACCGATATGAGAAGTAGAAGAATCTTCCTCAATATAACGGCGAGTACCTGGAGACAGCCAATAAGCTACATCTTTCCAAGAACCTCCTTTATATACACGAACGTGGTTATTGATAAGTGTTTCAAAGTTTTCAAAGTCATAATCTTCTGACTTATCTAAGAAATCATTACGACGAATAGGGTTGAGGTCTGCATTAGGCTCTCCACCAAAATCCTCAAATGAACCTGGACGGTAAATATCCCATACCCATTCATTTACGTTTCCAGCCATATTATAAAGACCAAAGTCATTTGGAGGATAAGCATAAATCCAAGTAGTAATCATTGCACCATCGTTCAAAGCTCCAGCAATACCTGCATAATCACCACGACCACGCTTAAAGTTTGCCAAGAACTGTCCCATTTGCTTTCCGTAAGGATTACGAAGTGAGTGTCCATCCCAAGGATAAAGACGAGCATAATCTTGTGCTTCATCTAAGTATTGCGTTCCGATTAAGCCTTTGGCTGCATATTCCCACTCTGCCTCTGTTGGAAGGCGATACCCTGGCAACACGACTCCAGACTCTAATGGAATGCGCTCTCCATTTTTAGCTAATTCTTTTACATCTTTCTTACCACTCTTCATTGCCAAGCCATTGTTTACCATACTTGTACGCCATAAAGAGTAATCACTTGCTTGCTTCCAAGAAACACCCACAACAGGGAAGTAACGGAAACCTGGATAACGCAAATAATGGTCAACGTAAGGGTCATTGTAAGCTAACTCAGCAGACCAAACTGTTGTATCAGGCAAAGATTCTTCATAGGCTTGTTGTGAAGAGTCTTGTAATAGATAGTGCATATATTCTAACCAGTGAATATTGGCAATCTCTGTTTCATCCATATAAAAGGACTTGATAGTAACCGTATTTTCAATGTTGTCGGCTGCTGTCATTTCTACGTTCTCTTCGAAAGAACCTAAAACGTGGCGACCACCTTCAATAAAAACAAGGTTAGGACCTGCAGGCTGTCCTTTAAATTTCTCTACTTTAAATCCACCTTCTTCGCCATTTGGTTTTTTCTTACCAAAGGCTACTCCAGTAGCTGTACTTTTCTTACCTGGTTTGGTACTTGTTGGTGGTTTTTTATTACAACCTCCTAACATCAATCCTAGAACTAGGATACATAATGCACCGAACTGAAAACTCAATTTTGCCATAATGCGTTGTATTATAATCTTTTTAAATTGTATCTGAAAAAATAGATACGCTGCTTAGTATTAGTATTTTCTAAATTAGTTGGGGGAAAAACGTTCTGTATGATTTGAATTTTTCACACTCAAATTTTATTTGTAATAGAATAGTACAAATTTCAAGCAAACTTTCACTAAATATCTACATTTGTCTTGAAAGAAATATTTAGGAACTACAAATATACACAAAAACCATTTATTATAGTTTCCCCTACATCAATAATGCTTAAAGTGCTTTTTTATTGTGCTTACGCTCTCAATTCGAACAAATTTATTCACAAATTTTAGAAAAAAAAGATAGAATCAGAAATTGTGGTCTGCTTTTTTATAAAAAACGATTTACTAAATTACCATAAAATCAGATTTCTCTTATATTTTATTGGCTTTCTAATCATTTGGCAGTAGGTATTGTAAAGTTTTTTATTTATGTCTTCTCAAAAGCATTTTACTTATCTAAACACACTATTAATAGTTTTGGGAATAGTTTTTCCTTTCATTTTTTTGAAAGATGCTTATCCATTTCATCGTTTTGGAATGTTTGCAGAACCTGTACAACACAAGGCACAATATGAGCAGTTTCATATTTTTTATGTGTTTGGAAAGGATACAAATTTTGTAGAGTTGTTGCCTCAAAATATACCTCTCAATGCTAATGCTTTTCAGATGCAAGTTCGGAAACATCATTATCAGAAAACACATACATATTTTATAAACGTATTTGAAAAAATAATAAAAAATAAATACAATTCAGACGAAAAAATAAAATGGAAATGGTATCATGTCAAAGAAAATTCTCAAAATGAAATCGACTCGGTATGCGTATTTTCAAATTAGACTTTGTATTTAAACATAGATTTTGGCTTGCTTTTTCTTTACTACTCTTATCACAAGTTTTGTATTGGTTTTGGATTCGAAATTATACCCTTGCTTATTTTGATGAAAACCAAAAAGATACAATTTCTTGGTTTTCTAATTTAGTAGAAAGTATTTATCCACGATTGAAAGTAGAAAAATACCGTTTTGATGCTGCTTTTTTTATCAAAAAATCTGACCAAATAGCTATTCGTTTTTTCTTTATTGGCTGTATTTTTTCCCTTCTTCTGCTTCCAAAGGTCTATCAAAAAGTAAAATTGTTTGTCAAAGAAAAAACAGTATATACTCAAAAAATAACAGTAAGAAAGCAATATATTTTGATTACTTATTTTTTGGTTTCCAATGTTTTGCTTTCTCAAGAGTGGCTAGAAATTTTGACTGAATATTCTCAAATTGCTGATTTGTACGAACCGATTTCGTTTTATAAAATCGTTGCTCCAAGTTTTCCAACGCTACCTTTTCTGACTATTTTATTTTATGGATTAAGAATAATTTCAATTATTGGCGTGGTTTTCTTTCTGTTTTCTATTTTTTCAAAAGATAAATTTCTAATACAAAAAACAGCCTTTGTGTGTCTTCTTTTGAGCGCAATGCTTTTCATTTACTTACAAGGCTTTTTGTATGGATTTGGAAAAACAGAACATACTTACGCCACTTGGAACTGGGTTTGTATGTTATTGCCAATTTGGTTTTGGAAAACGAATTTTAATACATCAAATCTTAACTTTGTTTCTCAAAATTATTTAGTATTTATATCAATTGGATTGGTTTATGCCTCCTCTGGACTGGAAAAAATATTTATTGGAGGCTTAGAATGGCTCAATGGAAATGCTCTAATGGGTTACTTAGAACTTTCTACTACTGATTTGGGTCAGAGCTTATCAAATTATCCTACTTTAGTTTTTCTACTTTCTATTGTTACTATTTTTTGGGAAATAGGCTTTTTATGTATTGTTCATAAAAGTAGGAAGATTAGACTTACTTTAATTTTTATAGGAGTTTGTTTTCACGTAGGAGTATATTTTTCTATGGGTGTAGGGCATTATTTATCTCCTTGGATGTGGGTATATGTTTTTTTATTGTAAAAAAGACAGGGTCGGAACCCTGTCTAATTCAGATAGATTATTCAGGCAGGGAAGCCTTAAACGCTGCATAATTGTTTCCACTTGGTGTTATACTACATCCTTCTTCTCTTGCCTTGTTATTGATGGCTTCTACTCGGTTATCTGGGTTTGGATGAGTGCTTAAAAATTCTGGTGGCGAACTGCTTTGACCTTCATTGATAATCTTTTGGAAAAATCCTGCTGCTCCATTCGATTGATATTCTGTATCACATAAGTAAAGAACAGAAAAATCATCTGCTTCACGCTCTGCAGCTCTACCATAACTCAAATTTATTAAGCCTTTTGCAATTCCTGCAAGCTGTCCTTGGTCATTTCCAAAAAAGATAGCAAAAAGTGTTTCGTAGCCATAGGCTTTTGTTAAGTTATCAGTTACATGGCGTTTATCAGCATGTGCAATCTCGTGTCCCATTACGCCAGCGAGTTGGTCTTCTGTGTCTAGGTATTTAATAATACCTGTATAGACATAAATATAACCACCAGGAGCACAAAAGGCATTTAGGGTTTCATCATCTTGAATAATTTTGACTTGCCAAACAAATTCATCACGATAACGAATATCGTTAGAAGCTAATACTTTGCTTGTTAAGTTTCGAATATAAGAATAGGCTTCTGAATATTCGCTTTCATCTAAAATAATAACAGTAGAGTCTGCTTCTAGTTCGGCAGCTACTTGCTGCCCTATGTTGATATCTTCTTCAATAGAAAAAAAGTTTATGTTTCCGTCTTTGTCGCAAGCTCCCAGTATGAGTAAAAGACCAAATAAAAAAGATAGGCTAAAAAATGATTTAATTTTTGTCATAATCAGAATGTTTAGTGATTTTTTTAAAAAGTCTCTAAAAAGTTTTAAAAATTCTTAGAGTTCAGTTCCTATATAAACGTTAAGTTTTTTAGTTATGTTTTTAAAAGATAAAGAACTTGTTTAAAAATAGTTTTCTAGTGCAAGATTTGCTCTTGTGCTTACCATTTTATCAGCATAGGATGAAGAACTAAAAGCCAGCATAGACAAAAAGCTCGTCCAAGCAAAACGCTTGGACGAGAAGTAATAAATAACTGGACTTACGCAACATACTGCTTTGTGTGAGCAGGGTTTGTAAAATTTGAAACCGTGTCCCGTGGCGTACAGGACACTAATCTGCATAAGTCCAGTAAATAAAATAAGTTTTATATCTGATTTAATGTGCTTTTCTATCCTTAAAGTTTCCAACGAACACACAATGCAAATCTTACTTTCCTCCACGAGACGAAGAACGAGAACGAGAAGAAGAAGAGCTAGAGCGAGAAGTACGTGAAGAAGAGCTACTAGAACTAGAACGATAACTGCTACTAGATGAACGGCTAGAACTGGATGAAGAGCGATAACCACTAGAGGAACTTTTTGAAGAAGATGAAGAACTAGATGAACTATATCCACCACTGCTAGAGCTACGACTAGAACTAGAACGGAAGGAAGAACGTCCATAGCTACTACGGTTAGTTGCTCTTGAATTGCTTGCATAGCTGCTACGTTTCATAGGTGTTTTGCCATAATACCAACTTTTATTGGAAGGTGTACTAGCTGTACTACTGCTTTTTACAGAGCGAGATGGAACACTTTTAGCATAAAACCAGCTTTTTTGTGAGCGATTGTTTACTGTTTGCTGGAAACGAGGAGTTTGCTTGACAGCAGACTTCAAAGGCACGTACACGCTACCATAATATGGACGGCTAGAGGTTCTATAATAACGATTATAAGTGTAATAATCATCTCTATAAATTCTATTTGAGTTGAATAAAGAGTTTAGAAGAGCATATTTCCCATAAAATTCCCAAAATGTATCTCCGTCATCTTCTCTCCAACGCCCATACTGCGTATTTCCAACATAATTGCTATATCCTGCTTGTGTGATTTGTTGTCCTTGGTTAGATAGAATTTCCATTCCTATATCATCTAAAAAGAAATCATACGTACTATCACTTACTTTCATAAAATCTGTTGATTTTGTAGTAGGAACAGAGCCATTCTGATAAACAATCGTGTATTTAAACTTTTTATCTGAATCCTTTGAATCTGATAAAATTACAGAATAAGTGGTTTTGTCATTCAAATAAGGAGAAAGCTGATTTTTCACTTCCTGATAGGCTTCTGTACGCTTTTTAGTAAGTGCTGTACTTTGATGCTCTGCTTGTAGTTTATTCGATATTTCATCTATTTTTTTCTTCGAATCATCATAATGAGGAGATGCAGGTGGAATTTGAGCAAAAAAATGGAGTGATTCATCCAAGTTTCCAGCTTCATATTCCTGTTCTCCCATATAATACGTTACTTCTCCATTGAGGTCTTCTAGCTCTGTTTGGGCTTCTTTGTGGTATTTTGTGGTAGAATCTACCTCCAAAAGAAGTTTCGTTACATTTTCCAAACTAACCATATCACCTGTTCTGTAAAAAAGTAGTGCACCTTTTTTATTCTGTTTTGCTGCTTCCAGTCGGCTATGGTTTAAAGGTTCTTTAAGTTCAGACTGAAATTTTTCTTTGTCTGCATCGTCCATTTTAGTATAAATTGATAAAGCCTTGTTGTATTCTTTTTCATTGTATTGTTGAAGAAAAGCAGGTTTTTGTAGAGACTTTATTTTGTCTTGATAATTAGAGTAATTTACATCAGAATAACTAAATACTGAATATAACTTTATGGCTTCTGCTGGATTTTGTTTTTCTGCTTCTTTAGCTTGGTCTAAAATTATTTTTTGGGCTTGAGCTTTATAACCACTAATATCTTTTATGAGTATAACAGGCTCATTTTGAAAGTAACCTACATTAGAAGCTATATTTTTTAAATCTTGATAAGCTACAATTAGCGAATCTGTATTGTTTTCCTTTAGGTTTTTCTTTGCTCGCTCAAATGCAGGCATCACATCCTTTTGTATGCGTTCTATATCGTATTCTCCCATCCAAGAATCTATATTATGTGTATCAAAAACGCCCTCTTTTACAGATTTATAAACAGGTAAAGCTTCATCATACTTTCCTTCTTTATAGAGAGCATTAGCTCTATCAATAATACTTTTATTAGTAAAATATTCATATCCATACAAACTACCTCCTATCAGAAGCAGAATAGCAACAACGATAAAAAAAACTTTAGATTTTGACATTTTTTGAAATAGTTTAGAAGGTAAATTTAGTTTTTGATGATTGTTTTGTATTAAGATACAAATAATTTGCTTTTTAGGCAAAATGGGTTTCTATGTATTTATGGTCTGCTCTAACGAGACTGAACTCACTTAATTAAGGTCAGACCAATAGGTCAGCACCGATAAAAATGCTATAACGTATTGATAATCAATGAACAAAATCCCAATTTCACGTTAAATAAGTTGATATAAAATTTTAAATCTAACACAACTTTTACTTATTCCATGCTTTCTAAATACATACGTATATCTTTTAGTCTGTTTTCAGATGTATTAAACAGTTCTTTAGGAATATTTTGGATAGGATTATCATATAACTCTAGTTTTTCTAACTTTGGAAAACTCTCTAGAAAAGAAAGAGAAATACCTGTAATTTGATTACTTGATAAATTGAGAGACTTTAGATTTTTCAAGGCTGTTAAAGGAGAAATATCTATAAGCTGATTATGCTCTAAATTAAGAAATTCTAAATTTGTTAGTATTGAGAGAGGGGCAACATCATAGATTTCATTGAACCCCAACCTAAGCGTTTGCAAGTTTCTCAAGGTTGATAGAGGAGTAATATCATAGATTTCGTTACTATCCAAGTCAAGCAACTGTAAGTTTATCAAGCCTGACAAAGCCGACACACTCCATACGACATTAGTCCATAAATCAAGTTTTTGCAATTTCTTCAACTCTGATAAATATGAAATATCTGCAATCATATTATCCTCTAAAATGAGTACTTCTAAGTTCTTTAAATGCTTTAAAAAAGAATAATCTCTAACATTTCCCCTTCCTAAGTTGAGCTGTCGTAAGTCTTTCAGAACAGATAAAAAAGACATATCCAATACATCACACCAATGCAAATTTAGTCCTATTATTTTTTGAGAATCACTCATTAAATAATGTCTATTTTTAATTCCACCAAGAATATCATCTATACTTTGTGCTTCTGTCAGTTTACCACCTACTTTCCTCTCTAATAACTCAATTATTTGTTGTGTTTTCATTTTATATCTGTAAAATTCTGAAATGCCTATTATTGAAAATATTTTTCTATCACACATAACCAAACAAAATTTTACTTTTATTCTAATAGTCAACCTATTATTCTATCAATACCCTAAATTTTTCTATAAAAACTTAATAAAAATCAATTTTAACTTCTTTTTATGAGATTTATGGCGTGTTTTGTGCAACTATCTAACTAGATAAAAACTACAACCCTTCCCTATTACTTCAAAATTACTAATTAGCTACTTACTTAGATAACTATAAAAATTACCATGAAAATTAAAAATAGTAAATTGACTTCCAAAAGATGGTGGCTTCGTCTTTATTTTCTATTTTTTATTTGTATTTCTTTATTTGCATTCAAAAAAATTGCCTTCGAATATTTTATTATTCCGACTTCTTCTATGGAGGGGTCGCTTCTAAGAGGTGATAAAATTGTTTGTAACAAACTTCCTTTTGGGGCAAAAATTCCTCAAAAAAAGCAAAACACTACTACTCAAAAAGCAGGCTTTGAATTTGATATTTCAAACCTTTTACCAGACCGATTGCCTAAACTAAGAGAAGTAGAAGCAGGTGAAGTTATCATTTTTTACTATCCTTTAGATAGTGCCAAAAAAATAGAAGACAAGACATGTTACATCAAACGCTGTGTGGGTGTGGCTGGCGACAGAATTCAGATTGCACGTCAAGATATTTTCAGAAATGGAGAATGGCTACCTAACCCTTCGGATATGCAGCTGAGTTATATTGTCAAGACAACTGAAAAGCCTGAGGTTATTTTTCACCATACCGACGTACAGACATGGAAAGAAATAGAAACAGAAACCAAAGAGATAAAGCGCATTAAAAAATTTAAGAAAAAACAAGGAAAAAAAGGTAGAAATAGAAAAATTGATAACGCTATAAGTCAAGAAGCCAAGACAAAAACATACTTACTCTATACCACACCTAAACAGGCTAATCAATTAAGGCAAGATTTGAGAATTGAAGAAATTACACCTAAATTTTTCGAACAAAATGATATTTCTGATAATTCTATGACAGAAAATAGCAAAAAACTAGGTTGGAATAGAGATTATTTTGGTTCATACTATATTCCTAAAAAAGGAGATACAATTCCTATGCACGAAGGAACACTACTTTTGTATGAAAATCTTATCAAAAATCATGAATACAATAACGATGTAGAAGTAATCAATAACCAACTTTTTATTGATGGAATTTTAGTAGAAAACTATATCTTCAAGCAAAACTATTACTTTGTCTTGGGAGATAATCGTCATAATTCCTCTGATTCTCGTATGTGGGGACTTGTCCCAGAAGACCACCTCATCGGCACGCCTCTACTGATTTATCATTCTGAAACCCCTGCTGATGGCATAAAAAACTGGGCAAGAGTGCGTTGGGAGCGTTTTTTTAAGTGGGTAAGGTAGCGTTCTTATCGAACTTATTATTTCTTATAATTAAATTTGAATATATATCATTCACTCGTTGAACTTGTTTAAGAATGGTTTTCTAGCTCAAGATTCCATCCTTGTCCTGTCCCATAAAATTTTCAATTTTGGCTATTGTTTTGTGTAACTATTACTTATTTACTATTCACCTTTATATTTTGTTTCTTTATGTTACATCAAAGTTTAGATAGTTGGGGTAAACGAGAGTTTATTGGTTGTGGTGTTGAAGACTTACGAGAGGCAAAAAGCATCTCAAAGATGGCAGACAAATTATTATCTACTCCAGAGAGTTCCTTCAGTAGTAGTGTAGGAAATGGTCTTCGGAAAGCAGCTT
>NZ_JAHDIG010000101.1 GCF_020630935.1 Bernardetia sp. | reverse complement strand
TTAAAATCATAGAAGAAAAACCACCTTATATTCCAAAAAATGCAATAGATATGCCTTTTTGGGATTCTTTTTTTGAAGAAAATTTAAAACAAAAACCTATTACTGACACCATTTTTATCCATAAAGAAGCCTTTCAAATAATACAAGAGCATATAGGTTTTGGAAAAAATATAGAAGACAACCAAGTTGAACAAGGTGGATTACTATTTGGAGAGGTAATAAAACAAAAAGACAAAGATGGTAATAAAAATTTTATAGGAATTGTTAATTTTGCATTAGCAGCTAAAACAGCAGAAGGCTCTATGCGACACCTACACTTCAATCATCAGACGTGGCACACCTTGTTAGAACAACAAGAAAAAATTGAAGCCAAAGCCTCTAAAAAACAACTTATTGGTTGGTATCACACACATCCAAGACACTTACAGGTCTATTTTTCTCACGTTGATAAACAAAACCATCTTACTTTTTTTGATGCAGACTGGCACTTTGGACTGGTTTTGAATCCACAACGAGAAGAAATGAAGTGTTTTCTAGGAAATGATTTTAGGGAGGTTTTTTGTGTTTTAGAATGAAGTTATTTAAAAATGGACAAAAGTTAGCTTGAATGAAGTATAGAGTAAATTTTATTTATTATTTCTCGTTCAAGCATTCTGCTTGGACGCACTTTTTAGACTACGCCGACTTTCAGTTCGTCAGCATATGCTGACGAAACGGTAAGCACAAGATGAAATCTTGCGCTAGAAAACCATTCTTAAACAAGTTCAATAAATATTCTCACGTAAAAAAAATAGAATAGATAAAAATATCTTCCATTACAAGAATATGCTTAACAGAACTTTTTTGTCTTCTCCTGTTTATTTTAAAAGTAGCTCATCTAATCATCATTTCAAACCAAAATGATTGATTGGACTATTACCTTTACCTAAGTCCATGTTTTTACCTTTCTCAATGGCTTGATTCACGTAATTACATCCTTTTTCAATTGCCACGTCTAATTCAAAGCCTAAACATAAAAAGGTAGCGATACTTGAAGATAGACTACAACCTGTTCCATGTGTATTTTTTGTATTTATTTTGGGATTATAAATTTTATGAATGCTATTTGTTTCACGATTGAACAAAATGTCTAGCATTATATCTTCTTCCCTCTCTAAATGTCCTCCTTTTAGTAGAACAGAAGTATTATAGCTTCGTCCAATTTCTTGGGCTGAAGCTTCAAAATTACTACTATTTATAGAATGATTCACCAATAGTTCTGCTTCAGATATATTGGGAGTAATAAGCCTTGCCTGTGGTAGAAATTCCTTTAAACAGTCTATGGCATTATCTGTAATCAGCTTATCGCCCGAGGTCGCCACCATTACAGGGTCTAATACGATATTTTTCACATGGTATTCTGATAATTTTACTGCAACAGTTTGAATTACTTCACAAGAATGTAGCATTCCTATTTTGACTGCACCAAAATGAATATCATCCAAAACAGCTTCTAGTTGTTTTTCTAGGTGTGCAATAGGAATGGCATGAATATCAAACACACCTTGTGTGTTTTGAGCCGTAGTGGCTGTAATTACACTCGCTGCATATGCACCACAAGCACTTATACTTTTAATATCTGCTTGAATTCCTGCACCTCCACCCGAATCGCTCCCTGCGATAGTCAATACGCTTTTATAGGTTTGTTTCATATTTTCCAAGATTCTTTGTTATAAGCACTATCCCAAAACATCCACTCTAGTTTTGATGATTTTTCAAAGGCTAAATTCATCTCTTCAATCGTTTTCTCAGAGACTGTTTGTGCGTATCTGTCTGTAATTTTTATGGCTTGACGGACAGAGTTGGCAAAATCTTCTCCACCATACGTATTTATCCAATCTTGATAAGGATTATTTGCTTTGCCAGTTTGATGTTCCAAAATATAATCACCAATTTGTTTGTAGATAGTAAAACAAGGCAAAACGGCTGCTAATCCTATTTCGGTAGGTTGCATATAAATTTTACTGGCTAAAAAGCTAGTGTAAAACTCACAGGATGGCGAAGGAGTAGTGATAACTTTTGAATCTTTCAAAAAATTCTGATGCAGAGCATTTTCAACATGAATAGTTTCTGTGGCTGCTTTTAAGAAAAACTGAGTATCTGTTTCATCTGAGCATTTGATGGCTAAAGCTGCCAACATTTTCTTATACACAGCTAAGTATTGAGCATCTTGATTGATATAAAAATTAAATATATCTTTAGAAAGTGTTCCGTCCATCAACTCAATAATGAAAGGATGTTTTTTTATTTCTTGTAGGATATAATCTGTTTGTTTATTTATTTTTTCGTACCAGCTTGACATACAATATTTTTTAACGTTTTTGTTTCTATTTTAGGGTTGTCTGCCTTTGAAATAGCTGAAATAACAGCGATTCCATCTGCGCCATTTTGAATAATTTGAGCAGTATTTTTTTTATTAATTCCTCCAATGCAGACTATTGGCTTAGAGCTAATTTGTTTTATTTTTTTTAGTCCCTCAATGCCCAATGGCTCATCTAAATCCTTCGTTTTGGTGGTCGTTCCAAAAATGGGAGAGATTCCGATATAATCAATTTCTAAATCATTAGCTTGTGTGGCTTGACAGATATTACTTACTGAAAGCCCAATAATTTTATCTTTTCCCAATAGCTTTCTTGCTACAGAAACAGGCATATCTTTTTGACCTACATGGACACCCTCTGCATTAATTGCTAAGGCAATATCAATTCTATCATTGACAATACACGGAACGCCATATTTCTCACAAAGCGACTTTGTTTTTAAAGCTCTATAAAAAAATGATTTCGTATCAAGATTTTTTTCTCTCAGTTGTATGATGCTTGCTCCACCTCTTAGGCTATCTTCCAAAATCTGAAAAAATAAGGAATCATTAGTTATTCTATCATCAGTTACATACATTAAGGAATAATCTACTTGCTTCATTGCAACTGGTTTAAATTAGATAAGCTATCTAAAAAGCTCATTTCAAAACTACCTGTCCCTTTTGCTGTTTTAGCTGCCATATTACCAGCACTCCCCATAATTTTCATCGCAACAGTAGAAGCTAGTTGATAATCAGACTCTACAGCAATACAAGCTCCTACAATGGCTGTGGCAGTACACCCCATTCCTGTAACCTTAGACATCATGGCATCACCATCAGTTATCTCATTGATTTTGTCTTGTGTAATGATATAATCTGTTGCTCCACTAATAATGATAGTATTACCAAGTTCGTTAGAGAGTTTTTGAGCAGCACTAATGGCAGCATCAGAACTAGCTGTGCTATCTACTCCCTTTGTAGAGTTAGTTATTTCTGCTAAAGCCATAATTTCTGAGGCATTTCCTCTAATCACATTAGGTCTTGCTGTACTAATTATTTTTTTAGCTGTTTCGGTTCTGTACTTCGATGCGCCTACTCCAACAGGGTCAAAAACAAAGGGTTTGTTCAACTCTTTTGCTTTGTGGGCTGCCAAAATCATAGCCTCTACCCAGTTTTTACTTAACGTTCCCATATTGATTACCAACGATGATGAAATGGAAACAATATCTTCTACTTCCTCTACAGCGTGAGCCATCACAGGAGATGCTCCGATAGCTAGAAGTGCGTTTGCCGTGTTGTTCATCACCACATAATTTGTGATATTATGCACTAGAGGTGTAGTCTTTCGTAATTCTGTCAAAACATCATTGAAGCGATTCAATTCAGACATAATAATTTTGTTTAGTATTTTTTTAAATCAGAAAAGCCACTCTCACAACTGCGTGCGAAAGTGGCTTGTATAATTATATTTACTATAATTAAAATTATAGTATTTATTTTCTTTACAATACTCGTTTTCCTACGCTGTTATTAAACATTTCAGGTTCATAGGGTATAATCTCAGCTATTTTATAAGCACCCCTAACGATTTGGCAAAGCTAGTATTTTTTTAGATAGCTACAAATATTTAATTTGTTTTTTTAGCTCTTCCATAAAAGTATAAAATAATCACATCTCAACCTTTGTTATAGAGGATTAGGGCTACTGTACTAAAATCAAAATCTCTATATTAAAGGTTATCACGGTTATTAAAGATGAAAATTTTATATTTCCCTTTGTTTCATATTTTCCTGTGGTTGGTAGCTTTTGTGTTGTAAGATGTTACCTTCATAATTTATGTAATATTTTAGGTTTGTTTTTATCTGACTGTGATGTCTTTGTTACTTCCAAGTAAGACAATTACAATAAGACAAGAAAAGGGGCTTTATTTCTACTCAAAAAAGAATTTGTAGTTTTGAAACAATTGAAAATCAAAAAGTGAAATGATTTTAGGAGGTTTGTTGTATTTTAGAATAAATATTCTCACGTAAAAAATAGAAAAAATGAAAATACCAACCATTACAGGACTTATAGAAAGACGAATTTTAATCAATTATCAAATTGATGCACAAGTATTAGAAAAATATTTGCCAAAGCCATTTCATCCTAAAATCGTAAAAGAAAAGGGAATCGCAGGCATTTGCCTGATTCGTCTTAAAGAAGTTCGTCCGACTGGTTTCCCAAAGTTTATAGGAGTTTCATCAGAAAATGGAGCGCACAGAATTGCTGTTGAATGGACAGATAAAGAAGGAGTTATGAGAGAAGGAGTTTTCATCCCTCGTAGAGATACCTCTTCCAAACTAAACTCTTGGGCAGGTAATAAAGTATTTTCTGGCGTGCATTATCTTGCTAATTTTGATGTAAAAGAGGAAAACAATCATTATCAAGTTAGTTTCATTAGTAAAGATGAGACTTCTTTGTCTATAAAAGCCAAACCAACTCACAACTGGAACAGTGAAAGCGTTTTTGAAAGTATAGAAGAGGCTTCTGATTTTTTCGAACAAGGAAGGTTAGGCTATTCTCCAATACCTAACAAAGATTGTTTTGATGGCTTAGAACTTCAGACCGATAATTGGAAAGTGCATCCTTTAGAAGTAGAAAATGTTCATTCTAGTTTTTTTGAAGATGTGTCTATTTTCCCCAAAGGTTCTATAAAGTTTGACAACGCACTTCTAATGAAAAATATTGAGCATAAATGGATTGGAAAAAAAGCAATAAAAAGTAGATAATTTATTTTTTGCAAACAATCAGTTCTATTTCTCCCATTTTTGCAGCCGTCTCTGAAAATGAACTCGCATGAGAACCATATATTTTTGAAGTTTTTGACAGACAAGCCACGTCGATATATGCATCTTGCACTCCTTTTTCTGAATCTCTATCAAAGGCTTTTTCTTTATTAATAATTATTCTGTTCCCAAATAATTGTATAAGTTCTTTTTCAGTGGTTTTCTCGTCGGTAGCTAAGAAAAAATTCGTTTTTTCATCATCAGCTATCTCCTCATTCATCTTTTCTATAAAAAGTGATAAAGGACTTTTCTCTATTGCTCCTGCGTGGTCAGTTCGTCGGATATGTAAGCCAATTGTTGCTTCTGTAAATGTATGGGTAATTTTATTGATTTTTTCACTGATTTCATAGTGAGGTATAAAGCTAGAAAACGGCAAAGCCATTGTTTCATCCTCCATAGAATATTTATTGGGATAGTCTATTTCAAAATCAAAGCAAGAAACGATATAGAGCGACTTATATTTTTTGAGATTATTAAAATCAAATTCATTTTCTATTAAATCAAAAATTTCATTGAGGTAGATAATTTTATCACAACCTTTTTCTTTTCCTAAAATCTTTCGAAGCCTATACGACTTTTGATAGTTTTTTTCAGTAGGCTCAATCGCATTCCAAACTTTTAGCATTTGTACTGGATGAAATATATTTTTACCAGTAAAAGGCAGCGTTTCTACTACTTTTATTTTTTTATTTTCCTTAAATAGGCTTTTATAGCTTGCTCCTAACTCGTGATTATTTTCCCAAATTACAGTAACAAAATCCGTTTTATCTGTGGTTTTTAGAAGATGTAAGACAGATTCTATCGCTCTTAGACGATTACAAAGTCCTCCAATTGGTTGTACAACAATTTTTTCTAACATGATTTATTTCTCATACTAAAGTATGAGCTATATTTTTAGGTTATATTTTTACACGAAATTACTAAACTGATTGTAAAATTGATTTGATAAACTTCTTTTTTTCTCTAATTTTAAAAAATCAAACAACACAAACACGCTAAAGCACTAATTACTCTTTCCTATTTCAAAAAACAGAAGTCATTTACTGCATTTTTTACTGGTAACTGATAACTGGTAACTGATAACTGAACACATGCAAAAAGAAACTATAAAAAAACTAGACCGTATTTTGGTGGCTAACCGTGGTGAAATTGCCATTCGCATTTTACGTGCTGCCTCCGAACTCAATATTCGAACGGTAGCTATCTATACCTATGAAGACCGTTATTCTCTTCACAGATACAAAGCAGATGAAGCCTATCAAATCGGAACAGAAGACGACCCTTTAAAGCCTTACTTGGATATTGAAGAAATTATTGCACTTGCTAAGGCAAAAAAAATAGATGCAATCCACCCTGGATATGGTTTTTTATCAGAGAATGTTCATTTTGCAAGTCGTTGTCGTGAGGAAGGAATTATTTTTATAGGTCCTCAACCAGAGGTAATGAATCAGTTAGGCGACAAAGTAGCTGCAAAAATTATTGCTCGTCGTGCGTTAGTTCCAGTAATCGAAGACAGCCAAGAAAATCTAACTACCCCAGAAGTTGCAGCTAAAGAAGCCAAAAGAATTGGCTATCCAGTCATCATAAAAGCTGCTGGTGGAGGTGGAGGACGTGGAATGCGTGTTTGTCATGATGAAGCCACACTCATAAAATCTTTTAAAGAAGCCAAAAGCGAAGCAAAAAAAGCTTTTAACGATGATACTATTTTCTTAGAAAAATATATAGACAATCCGAAGCATATCGAAGTGCAAATAATGGCTGATAATTATGGCAGAACTGTCCATTTGTTTGAACGTGATTGTTCGGTTCAACGTCGTTTTCAAAAGGTTGTTGAAGTTGCGCCAAGCCTTACCCTTTCAGAAACTACAAAATATGCTTTGTACGATTATGCTTTATCGATTGCAAAAGAAGTAAAATACAACAATGTCGGAACAGTTGAGTTTTTGGTAGATGCAGCTGAAAATATTTATTTCATTGAAGTAAATCCACGTGTGCAAGTTGAACATACTATCACAGAGGAGGTTACAGGCATCGATATTGTTCGCACACAAATTTTGATTGCACAAGGTTATCCACTTACAGACAAAAGAATTTATATTCATAGTCAAGCTGATGTTCCTTGTAAAGGTTTTGCCATTCAGTGTCGTATCACAACAGAAGACCCTGCTAATAATTTCAAACCCGATTTTGGTCTGATTGTCGCCTATCGTTCGGCTGATGGTTACGGAATCCGTTTAGATGCAGGAAATTGTTATACAGGAGCTAGAATTTCTCCGTTTTTTGACCCTATGTTGATTAAAGTTTCGGCAAAAGGGCGTACACTTTGGGGAGCTGCCGTTCGTTTGCATCGTGCTTTGAGAGAATTTAGAATTAGAGGAGTCAAGACAAATATTGACTTTTTGTTGAATGTAATTTCTCATCCGACGTTCCAAAAAGGAGAAGCTACTGTTAAGTTTATAGACAATCATCCAGAGCTTTTTGAAATGCCTCGCCGTTTGGATAGAGGAACAAAAATCTTACGCTACATTGCTGAAACGACTGTCAATGGAAACGAGAGTGTAAAGAAATTAGACCCAACTAAGACATTCAGAACACCAAAAATTCCAGATTTTGATAAAAAATATCAAGATAAGTTTCCAAAAGGAACAAAAGACAAACTAGAAAAACTGGGCAGAGAAGATTTCTGTAAATGGCTTAAGAAAGATAAAGCCATTCATTACACCGATACTACTTTGAGAGATGCTCACCAGTCGCTTTTGGCTACTCGTGTTCGTCCTTATGATATGCTTTCTGTAACAGAAAGTTTTGCTAAAAATCATCCAGAAGTTTTCTCTTTAGAAATGTGGGGAGGAGCAACTTTTGATGTTTCGATGCGTTTTCTGCACGAAGACCCGTGGGAAAGACTAAAAAATATAAGAAAAGCTGCTCCAAATATTTTGTTACAGATGCTACTTCGTGGCTCAAATGCAGTAGGTTATAAAGCCTATCCAGATAATTTGGTTATTAAATTTATAGAAGAAGCTGCTCAAAATGGTATTGATATTTTCCGTGTTTTTGATTCTCTCAACTGGGTAGAAGCCATGAAAGTAAGCATCAAAACGATTAGAAAACACACCAATTCACTTGCTGAAGCCTGTATTTGTTATACTGGTGATATTATTACCAATCCGAAAGGAAAATACAATTTAGAATATTATTTGGATTTAGCTAAAAAATTAGAAGACGAAGGAGCGCATATTTTAGCCATTAAGGATATGGCAGGGCTTCTAAGACCTTATGCTGCCGAACTTTTGATTTCCAAACTCAAAGAAACTGTCAGCTTACCCATCCATTTACACACACACGATACGTCTTCTATTCAATCGGCTACTTATCTGAAAGCGATTGAGGCAGGTGTTGATGTAGTAGATGTTGCTTTGGCTTCTATGTCTGGCTTGACTTCTCAACCTTCTTTCAATTCTATGGTGGCTGCTATGGAAGGACACGAGCGTGAACAGAAAATTTATTTACCAAAACTCAATGCCTTTTCAAATTACTGGGAGGATATAAGAGAATATTATTATCCGTTTGAGTCTGACTTAAAAGCAGGCACAGCAGAAGTTTATGAACACGAAATTCCGGGAGGACAATATTCAAATCTTCGCCCACAGGCAGAGTCTTTAGGTTTGGGAGACAAATTCCAAGAAGTAAAGAAAAATTATGCTGTGGCAAATGAGCTTTTTGGAGATTTAGTAAAAGTAACACCAAGCTCAAAAGTAGTAGGCGATTTTGCTTTATTTATGACTGCAAATGGCTATACAAAAGCTGATATTTTAGAAAAAGGTGCAACGATGTCTTTTCCTGAATCAATAAAAGAGATGATGCGTGGAGATTTGGGGCAACCACAAGGAGGTTTTCCAAAGAAAGTACAAAAACTTATTCTTAAAAAGGAAAAACCTTTTACAGAACGTCCGAATGCACATTTAGAGCCAATAGATTGGGAAAAGGAATGGAAAACGTTTAAGAAAGAGTTTAAAAATGCAAATGAACTAGATTTGATTTCGTATTTACTTTATCCAAAAGTATTTACAGATTTTTATAATACAGTTCAAGAGTATGGCGATGTTTCTATTTTACCTACCAAAATTTTCTTCTATGGCATTCAGCCCAACGAAGAAATTATGATTGATATTGCCGAAGGAAAAACGCTTATTGTAAAACTTCGCTCTATTAGCCAGCCAGATGAAGATGGAATGAAAACAGTTACTTTTGATATGAACGGACAGATTCGTCGTGTCAGAGTATTAGATAAGAGCTTGAAAATTGAAAAAATCAGTAACCAAAAAGCAAGTGCGACTGATGAGGGAGAAATAGGTTCGCCACTTCAAGGAAAAATTGCTGAAGTATTGGTAAAAGAAGGCGATACTGTAAAAGCTGGAGACTCTCTTTTTATCATTGAGGCAATGAAAATGGAAACTACTGTTAGCACACCTAAAGCAGGAACCATCAAGAAAATTGTTTTGAATGGTGGCTCAATGGTAGAGCAAGATGACTTGGTTGTGGTAGTAGAGTAAAGACAAAAAAAATGCTGATTGAAATTTCAATCAGCATTTTTTTATAATCTAGTTTCCTTTGATAGGCTCGTCTAGGTTAGTAGATGAGGTTCTTGTTAATATATATGTATTTGAATCTCCTTCAATTTCAATTTCATTATCAGAGAAAGATTTTATCTCATATTTCTGGAAATCTGATAAATGTAAAAACATCCTTCCTTCCGTATCACTTGACATATACCAAAGTCCTGTAACTGCACCTCTTGTAAAAGGTTCATTCGGAGCTATCAGAAATGTACCATCTTTTTCAAGTTCTAAAATATAATCAATCGCTTCTGGATCTAAAGCGTTCATATTCCAAATACCAGCAGCACGTTGTTCATATTCTGTCATATCAATAGGGTCGACTGGATATTCTATTCCTATTGGATTAGCTGAGTTTCTAGTAGTGATTTCTGTTTGTTTAATATCTGCTGCTCTTTGGGTTTCTTCTACTACTTCATCAATACAACTAGAAAAACTAAAAGCTATAATACTGGCTGAA